>CALMZF010000254.1 GCA_937870645.1 uncultured Paludibacter sp.
TACCTCTTTATCAAAAAAGAATTGAAAAACGGAAAATAAGACGGGGAAAAGATTATGCCGGTATTATTGAAAAGTCCATTTGAAGAATAAAGTCTTACAATATGAAAGTAAGGCTTTGTTTTTTTAAGATAAGAAACTTAATGTCAGCTGAAAAATATCATTTTGATAGTATATCTATGTTGCCGGTGATCTTGAAGGATGTGCATGCCATAAAATAATTTGAAAATCGCATATTTGTAGAATAAACAGAAATAAATAATCGTTACATTTGCCTTATAATAAAAAGCAATTTTACTGCTTAGCTATGCGAGTCAAATTCTCAATGAATTCCAATAACGAAGACAGTTCATTATTCCTCCTGATTAAAAAGAGGGATAAAGAAGCTTTTACGGTTGTATATCACAAGTATCACCACTACCTGTACAGTTTGGCCTTTAGATACCTGAAAGATGTTGAATTAGCCGAAGATGCCGTGCAGCATGTTTTTGTCAAGCTCTGGGATTCGGCAAGGTATATTGATGTGGATATAAATATGAAAAATTATCTTTATACCATGACTAAGAATTTTGTGCTCAACCAAATAAGGGATAATAAGGAAATGATATCGTTGAATTATGAGAATGCTCAAATAGAAATAACGGACGAAAGCAGTGATATAGTCAGCATAATGGAGGATAAGCAACTCCGCAGTCTGCTCTACGAAGGCATTCAGCACTTGCCACCTCAGAAAAAGGAAATATGCCACTTAAAGATTGATGAGAATAAAACCAATCAGGAGATAGCTGAAGAGATGGGAATATCTGTAAATACTGTAAAATCGCACTATCAGGAGTCCGTGAAAATGCTTCGGGATTACTTCCAAAAAATAAAACTGCTGCTTTTTTGAATTATTAACAATTGTAACTCATATTTTTTTCATCTTCTGTGTCAATAAAGTAGATAAAGATATAAAACCCTATGCACCCGATCGATAAAGAAACGATAGATAAAGTACTGAATGGTACAGCCACCAAAAAAGAAGCACGTCAGGTAGCTGAATGGTTTTCGGACACCGCCGAAGGTCAGGCATATCTCTCCGAACTCATGGATCACGAGGCTGCTTTCATAGAATCGAACCCCGATCGATACAGTGACTTATCGGCAGTGCAGTCCGCCAATATGCTTGCAGTGATTAATAAACGAATACGGATCAAAAAAACACGTCGTATTTACTGGCAGGTAGCTGCTGCACTTATTCCCTTAATACTGGTGGTGGGGCTCACCATTCGGTTGAATTCGCAGGTAAACCTATTCGGCAAAACGGTTTATTCTGAAGTGTATGTTCCCAAAGGCAAACAGGAACACATTATTTTTCAGGATGGGAGTGAGGCATACCTCAACTCAGATACCCGTTTGCGATATCCCCGTAAATTCGGATTGTCAAAGCGCGAAATCTTTCTACAGGGCGAGGGTTATTTCAATATTGCTACCAACAAGCGAAGACCATTTATCGTTCGCATAAACAATACCGATGTCACAGTGCTGGGAACTTCCTTCAACGTTCATGCCTTTAAGGAAGACAACGAAATGAAAATACTCCTTGATAAAGGCAGTATAGTATTTAATACACCTCAAAACAGTTATCAGATACTGCCCGGTCAACAAGCAGTATATGATGTACTTACCGGCAAATGTGTCATCGATTATGTGGACAAACCCTACGAAGTTTCTGTATGGAAAGATAATATAGTGTTATTTCGGGATACACCACTGGCCGACGTGATAAAAACCCTGAACCGAAGATATAATGTGGAATTTGCCATACTAAATCCAAAAGCACTTACCTATACATATACACTCACCACCAATCAGACATCGCTCGAAAACATTGTGAAGGAGCTGGAAAAAATTGCACCGGTAAAATTTTCCATTCGAAAAGATAACAGTATCATAGTTTCTTTAAAATAATTTTCTTTTTACCTCATACTTTTATTATCCCCATGTGTCAATGATTCGATGTTGACATCCATTTTGTTTCTTTTTATTCACTTTAGTACACCTTAATCTGATTTTTTTTTTGATATTATTCTTTTAATTGTCCGGAATTCAGGAAATTAAAACCCTATAACCCCTGAGATTCTTATTTCGAAAACACGTTCTTTAAAATATCTGAATAAATTATTTCTAATAATTAATGTTTCACTAAAAAAAGTTATACCATGAGAAAACAACTTTTTAAAAGGCGGACGTTGATTTTATTTACACTAATGTTTATAGGCCTGAGCAGTATGGGCTATGCACAGAAGGTAAGTTTAAATTCAAGTCAGCAAAGTTTAAAACAGGTCTTAGAAAGTATCAGCCGTCAGACCGGCTATACGTTGGCTTACAGCAAAGAGGTCGTTAATCTGAATGAAATTGTCAGCATCAATGTGCGCAATGCTTCCATTCAGGATGTAATGGCTAAATTATTGACTCCCCGTAACCTGAGTTACGATATCAGGGATCGGAAGATTTTCATTGCCGACAATTCTTCGGACATTGAATCCGGACAAAAAGCGGCTCAGCAAGCGGATAATGTACAGATCAGAGGTAAAGTTACCGATGAAAATGGAAATCCGGTGATGGGCGCAAGTGTGGCTATTCCAAACAGCGGATTAGGCACCATTACCAATGTTAACGGTGATTTCACCCTGTCGGTTCCTCGCGGTGCAGTATTGCGGGTGTCATACATCGGTTACACCTCTCAGGAATTTACCGTTACCAGCCAATCGACCTTAAATGTTCAGCTTCGTGAAGATATAGCAAGCCTGGATGAATTGGTGGTAATCGGGTACGGTGTGCAGAAGAAGAGTGTGGTTACCGCTGCTATCAGCCGGGTAACTGCCGATCAACTGAATAACACAAAACCTTCCCGCGTAGAAGATGTATTGAAAGGCAAAGTTTCAGGTGTTCAGATTACTCAAAGTTCCGGACAACCCGGCTCAGATTCCAAAGTCCGTATCCGCGGTATTGGTACTGTAAATAACAGTGAACCTCTTTATATTGTCGATGGAATGCCCGTGGATGGTGGTATCAACTACCTGAACCCCGTTGACATTCAATCGGTAGAAATACTGAAAGATGCTTCATCGGCTGCCATTTACGGAGCACGTGCTGCTAATGGTGTGGTGCTGGTAACAACCAAAAACGGAGCAATCGGCAAAACACAGATTAACTACAACGTAAGTTACGGATGGCAAAACCCATGGAAGAAAAAATCAGTGCTGAATGCACAGGAATACATGGTAATCATGAATGAAGGTCTGATTAACGATGGCGGTTTGCCCCGGTATTCCAATGAACAGGTAATGAGCGGTATAGAAGGAACCGACTGGCAGGATGCAACTTTCAATTACGATGCACCGGTTAAAAGCCATCAGTTGAGCGTTTCCGGAGGAACCGAAAAATCACAATACTTCCTTTCCTTAGGCTATTTCGACCAACAAGGTATTGTTGGTGGAGATTACGGAAAATCGAATTACAACCGCTGGAGCGTTCGTTCCAATTCCACCCATACCATATTCGAAGAAAAAAGCAGGGACTTTTTAAACAAATTACGAATAGGAGTTAATCTGGGTTATTCAAGAGATAAAAGTTCTTCTATTGATGCCAACTCGGAATATGGTTCCATTCTTGGTAGCGCTCTGACCTTCTCTCCGCTGGTTCCTGTATATGCCGACGAAGCTACTGCTGCCGCTATCCTGGCTCAATATCCTAATGCCGTGAAAGATAAAGACGGACGTGTATTTTCCATTCCTCCATCGGGATTTCAGGAAATAGCCAATCCGGTCGCCATGCTCAACCAGCCAAGCAGCGGAATAGGCAACAGCGATAAAATCGTTTCAACTTTCTGGGGAGAGTTAAGTCTTCTTCCACAATTGAAATTTAAGAGCACTTACGGTGTTGACCTGGCTTTCTGGGGAAGCGACAGTTATACATTCCCGTATTTTCTGGCCACTCAGGGTAAAACAGTGGATGTAAGCACGGTGCAGAGTGAAATGAACCGGGGTTTCAAATGGCAGGTGGAAAATACACTTTCCTACAATCAAACATTCGCTAATGTACATAATGTGGAAGTCATTCTCGGTCAATCAGCCCAAAAATATACCTACCGCAATCTGGGTGGAAATGACCAGCAACTGCTCGAAACCGATCCCCTGAAAGCAAATATCAACTCTGCCATTGCCGACCGAAAACTCGAACGGGTTTGGGGTGGAACCGGTGGATACAATCTGGCGTCACTGGCATCCTATTTTGCCCGCTTGGATTACAACTTTAACGAACGATATATTCTTCAGGCAACGATACGTCGGGATGGTTCGTCCAATTTTGGCCCTACACATAAATGGGCTACTTTCCCGGCATTTTCGCTGGGATGGAACTTAACCAATGAGGCTTTTATGCAGGACAGACCCAAATGGATGGATGCATTGAAACTTCGCTTCAGCTGGGGAAAAAACGGTAACGAACGTATTGGAGCATTCCGTTATACATCGCTTATGGATGGTGGCCAAAACTACTACTTTGGCGGCGGATATAAGGTAAACCCCGGCGACCCGACCAAAGTGGGCGAAACCGGCGGAATCATGCAGTACGGAAGTTCTCCGGCTTCCATCCCCAATCCGGATGTGAAATGGGAAGAATCGCAACAAACCGATGTCGGCTTTGAAGCGTATCTCTTCAAAAGAGCCTTTACATTCAGTTTTGATTATTTCAAAAAAACCACCAACGGCATGTTGATGGAACAACCTATCCCAACGTATGTTGGTCAGGGTTCTCCAATCGCTAACGTGGGCGATATGCAAAACTGGGGACTTGAGTTTGAAACCGGATGGAAACAATCCATCGGAGACTTCAAATACTTCTTGTCTGCAAATGCTTCATATCTGAAAAACAAATTGATAAAACTTGGTAATGCAACCGGCGAACAGATTTACGAAAATGCAGGCGCTTCAGGAGTGGGTAGCTACGTGAAAGGAAAGAACGGTGAAGTATTCCCGTATTTTTACGGATACAAAACAAATGGTCTGTTCCAAAATCAGGCAGAGGTCGATGCATATGTGAATGACAAGGGCGAAAAATACCAGTCGGTGGCTAAACCAGGTGATGTTAGGTTTGTAGATACCAACATGGATGGAATTATCAGCGACGATGATAAGGTAAAAATCGGTAAAGGTATGCCCGACTGGACCTTTGGTCTGACCCTGGGAGCCGAATGGAAAAATTTCGATTTGAACGTATTCTTCCAGGGTACACAGGGTAACGATATTTTCGATTTCTCACAACGAGGTGACATACCTGCTATGAATCGTCCGGAATGGATACTGCAACGCTGGCATGGTGAGGGTACCTCCTTTACAATACCCAGAATGACCATAGCCAATGCTAACAGCAACTGGCGTTCGTCAGACTTGTATATCAAGGACGGTTCCTACGTTCGTATGAAATCTACGCAGCTGGGCTATTCACTGCCCGGATCGTTGACCCGTAAAGCATCCATCGAAAAATTGAGATTGTTTATTCAGGCAGAAAATCTGTTGACTTTCACCGGATACGATGGTTTTGATCCTGAAGTGGCATCCGGAGGATATACCACTATCGGTATTGACCGGGGCATCTATCCGCAGTCAAGAACGATTTCAGTCGGTGCTAACATAAGTCTTTAATTCTAAAACAATATGATACACATGAAAAAGTATATATTTATAGTATTTGTAGCCCTTATCGGGTTTACATCTTGCGGTGAAGACTTTTTGACAGCTCTCCCCACCGAAAAACAAGCGGCAGGAGGTTCTGCCACTGAAGGAGCCATATTGTCCAATTTGGGCTCTGCCTATCAGATTCTGTTATTTGATAGTTATGCTAATAATAACTACAACAGTATTCCGCTTATGTCCGATTTACGTTCGGATGATATTTACAAAGGGGGAGGCGATGCCGGTGACCAACATCAGTTATACCTGCTTTCGTTATTCACAACTACTCCCAATGAAAATATCGACGGATTATGGAGCATATTTTATACCGGACTGGCACGTTGTAACAACGTAATTATTGCTTGTGACAATGCTGTGAATGTTCCCGATGCAAAATTAAATCAATACAAAGCTGAAGCTCATTTTCTCCGTGCATATTATGTACACTGGCTTTGGAAATTCTGGGGAAACATTCCCTATTTTGAAGCGCCGCTTACCACACCGCCTTACATGACCAAGCAGAATACAGCCAATGAAGTGTATGCTGCTATCATGAAAGATCTTGATTTTGCCTGTGGTAAATCAGATGGCGGCACTGACCGACTTCCGATGAACTATGCTCAGGGTACTCCAAATTCAGGCCGGGTAACCAAAGCTGCAGCCCTGATGCTGAAAGCCCGTGTGGTAATGTATCAGAAGGATGCCGCCCGATACGGTGAAGTAACCAAAGATATGGCTGAAATAATCAAAAGTAATGATTTTGATCTGATGTCCAACTTTGGAGCTATGTGGCTCGACGAAAACGAATTCTGCAAGGAATCCATTTTCGAAAGCAATCAGTTGCCCGAAGGAAAAACCTGGTCGAGCGGCTGGCAGGGTTATGGTACCAATTTACCCGCATTCATTTCGCCCAACGGATTGAATACCGGAAGTAAAACCGGTGATTTCAAAGGCGGATGGGGATTTGGTCCGGTACGTCAGGCTACCTGGGATATGTATGAAGAGGGTGATACCCGTCGCGAAGGCTCCATCAATAAATGGGAAGCATCACAGTATACTGCCCGTTTCCAGGATACACACCTGTTTATGGCAAAATATTCTGCTCGCGTTGGTTACAATCCTCAGGGAGATGTGGATTTGAACTATTGCAATAATTTCAGAATTTTCCGTTTTTCAGAAACATTACTGAATTATGCCGAAATGGTGGTAGTTCACGGACAGTCCGTTGTGGATGGCATTACAGCTCAATCCTGTCTGGACCGCGTTCGCAAACGTGCATTTGGAATGGACAAACCGATACCTGCTACCGTGGCCAACATCAAGCTGGAACGTCGCCGTGAATTTGTGGGTGAAGGTATCCGTTTCTGGGATATTGTACGCTGGGGAGACACATCTGTATTGACAGAAAACACTCCGTTCAGCTCCCGTACCTGGAGTGATACCAAAAAATACTTACCCATTCCTCAGTCGGAAATTGACAAGACAAAGGGAACAAATTTTGAACTGGTACAAAATCCGGGCTATAATTAATTTAATAATAAAAATAATCGGGTGAAACAAGCTCTGTTCACCGGAGCGGTTTTCATCTGATAAATAAAAAAATATATGAAAAACATATTAAAAAACGGAATTTGGGTGTTGCTGTCCCTGCTATTGGTGACAGCCTGCAGCCCGCAGGAAGATGACAAGTATTCGTTGGGAACGTTGGATACGGTTACAGCCGATCAGATTACGTTTACCCAAACTCCTTCAAATACAAGTCCGAATGTGATAACCTTTACCAATACCACTGCCATAGGTGGAATTTATTCCATGGCCTGGGATCTGGGTAACGGAGGATCGGGGAAAGATAAAACTATTGTAGGACAATATCCTTTTGCCGGTGATTACACGGTCACATTGACACTTAACACCCCGGATGGTAAATCAGCCACAAAAAGTCAGGTGATACATATTGCTCAAAATGATTATGCACTGATCTCCACACCGGCTTATGTCAATCTGACCGGTGGAGCTGCCGATGTCGATGGTAAAACATGGGTATTCGACCAGTATAATAATTTCACCAAAGAAGTTGCTGCTGCAGGTTTCTCTGTCAGTGGCCATATGGGCCTTGGACCTCAGGGTTCATTCGGGCAATCATGGTGGGGAGCAGGTGTCAACGCCAAAGAAACATGGAAATTGTATGATTTCAAATTTACCTTTATTCAGGCAGGCGTTAAACTCAATATTGTAAACAAAGGTGAAGGCTATGGGCGCAAAGCATCAGCAGCTACTAAGGGAGGTTTTAACGTAACAACGGTTGATGGTGATGATGCTTTATTCGCTTATAATGGAGGTAATTACAATTTTGCTTTAGATGAAAGTGGAAAATATCCAAAAATAACACTTACCGGCAATGCCTTTATGGGCTATTATTGTGGTTCACAAGTGTACGAAATCATTTATCAAACCGATAAAGTGATGGCATTGCGTGTGGATAACACAGTAGAAGGTCAGGATTGGGTATTCATATATTGTCTGCAGGAATTGAATGTGCCGGCTCCTCCGGTAGTGAAAGAACCGAAAGCGGTGCCACTGGCTGAAAATTTTGAAACCGGAACTTCTAAGATTAACTTTGTAATGGAAGATATGGGTAATAAGAGTGGTATTTTTGATAATCCCTCACCCTTACCTATCAACGAGTCGAACAAAGTGTACCGGTATCAGAAATCCACGGCTTTCTACAGCAACCTTAATTTTGTAGCCGAAAAATATAAATTCGATCTGACCAAACAAAACAAGATTAAAGTAAAAGTGTATATCCCATCCAACGATTATACCACTGACTGGGCTACGGCAGGTTCGTGGATTTCGAATGCAAAACTGCGTCCACAACTGGCAGTAAAACTCCAGGACAGCAGTCTGGGCGGTAATGCCTGGCAGTCGCAGACTGAAATAGTGAAAGCCGATCTGGCGTTGAATACCTGGATTGAACTGACATTCGATTTCAGCAATGTGGCTTCCCGGACTGATTACGACAAAATCGTGATTCAGTTTGGTGCCGAAGGTCATGCCGGACCGGGATTATTCTTTTTTGATGATTTCTCTTTTACAGAATAATAATTAGCACTCCTCTCAAAAAAAACGGAAGCGGCTGCCGGGCAGCAGCCCTTCCTTTTTTTAGTTAACAAAATAAACCAGTGATGGAACACGTTGTTACATTGATTAACTTCAGCGTTCTAAGCAATGTATCAAAAACAAACCATGAAAACAATGCACCATTTATTATTTATAGCTTTGGTTTTACTGTCGGGCTGCGGGAATAAACCCGGAACCGGCAATGAGCCTCCAACAGTTGATATTACCTGGCAATTTTATCCCGAAAGTATTACATTAACGTCCGGGGGCAGTACCCAAAACTTAACAGTTACCTCCAACGGAACCTGGTCGGTAACCTCCAGTCAAACCTGGTGCACCACTTCGCCCACGGTAGGATATAACGGACAAACCAGTCTCAAAATTACTGCGATGAATAATAGTGCAGAAGCTGAACGCACGGCTGTACTTACATTTAAATCGGGCACTTACACAAAACAGTTCACCGTTAAACAAGCAGCCGGAACCATTCAAAATTATGTCCCTGCCGGATATACGCTCAAATGGCAGGATGAATTCAATGATGCCCGTCAGACCAATGGAAAAACTCCGTTGCCCAGTACAACCCGCTGGTGGTACGAAACCGGTGCCGGAGGATGGGGAAACAACGAGATACAAAACTACATTTCGGCTTATCGCGGAACTGACACCTGTGCCGTGATTTCGGATGGAATTCTGAAAATTATTGCCAAAAAAGTGGGCACGGAAGTGTTGTCAGTCCGTATGAACTCCACAGATAGCTGGACGTATGGTTATTTTGAAGCCCGACTGAAAATGCCCACCGGCAAAGGTACCTGGCCGGCATTCTGGATGATGCCCAAGAACTTTACAAACTGGCCGCTCGACGGTGAAATTGATATCATGGAATACGTCGGTTATGATCCCAACGTGGTTCATGCTTCTGTTCATACCATGGCATATTATCACACCATCGGCACGCAAAAAACGGCAACCAAAACCATACTGAATGCCGAAACCGATTTTCATATTTACGCCATGGAATGGACGGCTGATAAAATTGACGGTTACGTGGACGGTGTGAAGTATTTCACCTTCAACAACGACAAAACAAACAACAAAAACACCTGGCCGTTTAATGCACCGTTCTATCTGAAACTCAATCTGGCCTGGGGAGGAAACTGGGGTGGAGCACAGGGAATAGACGCTACGAAACTTCCTGCGGTCTATGAGATAGATTATGTACGGGTATACCAAAAATAAGGATAACAATAAAACCAAAACGAAATATTGAATAACTGAAAAAACAGAGTAAAAATGATGAAACACAATTTTTTAATCGTTACACTTGCCCTTGTTTTAATATCGGGTGCAGGAAGTGATGTAATGGCAGCTAAAAAGAAAAAAACAGT
>CALMZF010000255.1 GCA_937870645.1 uncultured Paludibacter sp.
AAGTCGACCCGGAATTGCTCAATACCTTTAATAAACTCGGCATTCCCCTCGATGAGCAGAAAGTGCTGTCGGGAATGGCGGTGGATGCTGTGATGGACAGCATTTCGGTGAAAACTACTTTTCGTGAAAATCTGGCGGAGATGGGTATCATTTTCTGCTCGTTCAGCGAAGCGGTGGAACATCATCCCGACCTGGTACAGAAATACATGGCTTCGGTGGTCCCTTATACCGACAACTTTTTTGCAACATTGAACAGTGCTGTATTCAGCGACGGCTCCTTCGTTTATATCCCCAAAGGGGTTCGCTGCCCCATGGAACTTTCCACTTATTTCCGTATCAATGCTATGAATACCGGGCAGTTTGAGCGGACACTGATCGTGGCCGATGAGGACAGCTACGTTTCCTATCTGGAAGGTTGTACAGCACCCATGCGTGATGAAAACCAGCTGCATGCAGCCATTGTGGAAATTGTGGTGATGAAAAATGCTGAAGTGAAATATTCTACCGTACAAAACTGGTATCCCGGCGATAAAGAGGGAAAGGGCGGTATTTATAACTTTGTGACCAAACGGGGAATATGCAAAGGGGAAAACTCTAAACTTTCGTGGACCCAGGTTGAAACCGGCTCTGCCATTACCTGGAAATATCCATCCTGCATCCTGCTGGGCGATAATTCCTCGGCTGAATTTTATTCCGTAGCTGTTACCAATCACCATCAACAGGCTGATACCGGTACCAAAATGATGCATATCGGTAAAAATACCAGCAGTCATATTTTATCCAAGGGAATTTCGGCGGGTTTCAGCAACAACAGCTACCGCGGTCTGGTGCGTGTTAATCCGAAAGCTGAAAATGCCCGTAATTATTCACAGTGCGACAGTCTGCTGCTTGGTGATAAATGCGGAGCACACACTTTTCCGTATATGGACATCAATAACGATACGGCCATTGTGGAACACGAAGCCACCACTTCGAAAATAAGCGAAGACCAGATATTCTACTGCAATCAGCGCGGCATTAACACCGAAACAGCTGTTGGGTTGATAGTGAATGGATATGCCAAGGAAGTGCTCAACAAATTGCCCATGGAATTTGCCGTGGAAGCGCAAAAGCTGCTGCAGATCACACTGGAAGGAAGTGTGGGGTAAGCCCCACCAACCTCCCCCAAGGGGAGGCTTTAGATCGTGCGAATGCAATTTCATTTTTTCGATGTTAGATTTTTTTAATAAATAAATAATAATAGAAAACTCTTAATACAGAGTTTAAAAAGCCTCCCCTTCGGGGAGGTTTGGAGGGGCTTTATGTTACAAATAAAAAACTTACACGCCAATGTAAATGGCAAAGAAATACTGAAAGGATTGAACCTTACGGTCAATGCCGGTGAAATACATGCTATCATGGGACCCAACGGTGCCGGAAAATCGACGCTTGCCTCGGTGCTTACCGGCAATCCGGCATTTGAGGTAACGGAGGGAAAAGTGATCTTTGAGGGAAATGACCTCTTTGAACTCAACCCCGAGCAACGTGCCAGCGCAGGTATTTTCCTGAGTTTTCAGTATCCGGTGGAAATACCCGGAGTGAGCATGGTCAACTTTATGCGTGCGGCCATCAACGAACAACGGAAATACCGCGGTCAGGAACCGATTGCGGCTACCGATTTCCTGCGTCTGATGCGTGAGAAAAAGGAACTGGTGGAAATGGACAATAAACTGACCAACCGCTCGGTGAATGAAGGATTTTCGGGAGGTGAAAAGAAACGCAACGAGATTTTTCAGATGGCTATGCTTGAACCAAAATTAGCTATTCTTGATGAAACCGACAGCGGCCTCGATATTGATGCACTGCGCATTGTAGCCAATGGAGTAAACAAACTAAAACGGCCTGACAATGCCAGTATTGTAATAACCCACTATCAACGGCTGCTGGATTATATCATTCCTGATTTTGTACATGTGCTTTACGACGGAAAAATAGTGAAAACCGGTGATAAAAACCTGGCGCTCGAACTGGAAGAAAAAGGATATGATTGGTTGAAGTAAAGCCCTAACCCCTAACCCCTAAAGGGGAACATCAGAGATAATAAATTCATTATTTTCCCAAATTTATGACCGAAACTTCAATAAAATTATTTGAAAGCAGGAAAATTCGTACTCATTGGGACGAAACGGAAGAACAGTGGTATTTTTCGGTGATTGATGTGGTGGAAGTGCTGACGGAAAGTACCATTCCAAAGCGATATTGGAGCGATTTGAAAAAAAAGTTAACATCAGAAGGTAGTGAAGTGTACGAAAAAATCGTACGGTTGAAAATGATTGCTGATGATGGAAAGAATCGAGAAACTGATGCGGCAGACACAAAGACACTTCTCCGTATCATTCAATCCATTCCATCGCCCAAAGCAGAACCTTTCAAACAATGGCTGGCAAAGGTTGGTTATGAGCGCATTCAGGAAATTCAAGACCCATCACAGAGTATAGACCGGGCGCGTGAAAACTGGAAACGATCGGGGAGAAGCGAAAAGTGGATACAGCAGCGGATGACCGGACAGGAAACCCGAAACAAATTGACCGACTACTGGAAAGATGCCGGGATAAAAGAGCAGGATGAATTTGCCTACCTCACCAATATTATCCATCAGGAGTGGAGTGATTTAACGGTGAAACAACACAAACAACTGAAGGGACTGAAAAATCAGAATTTGCGCGATCACATGAGTGAAGCAGAATTGATTTTCACAGCATTAGCCGAACTATCCACTCGCCAAATTGCTCAAACCGAACAGGCAACGGGATTGAAAGAGAATGCTGTGGCAGGAAAAAAAGGGGGAAAGATAGCGAAAAATGCACGTAAGGAATTGGAACTGCAAACGGGCAGAAATGTAATAACGGAAGAAAATTTCTTACCTCCGGCTAAAGAAAAGGAAGAACTGGAAGCCCACCTAAACCCTCCTAAAGAGAGGTCTAAAAAAGATTTATAAAATGAATAATTTAGATAAAAACAACAACATCTCTTCAATTTCCTCGCCTTCAGGTGGGTTGGGAGAGGCCGGGTATATTGACCTTTATACCCAACATCACGAAACGATTAAAAAACATTCGGCTGATGTGTTGAACCTTTCACGCGATGGTTCCTTTGAAAAATTTCGTCAATTGGGATTTCCTACCTCCCGGCTCGAAAACTATAAATATACCGATCTCCGGGATGCCCTTGCTGTGGACTATGGACTGAATTTCAGCCGTATCCGCTTTGCCGTCGATCCCTACAATGTGTTCAAGTGCGATGTGCCGGGCATTTCTTCCTATTTGTATTTTGTGGTCAATGATGCTTTTTATCCCGTCAATATTGAAAGAAACAATTCTTTGCCCGAAGGGGTAATCATCGGAAGTCTGAAAAAGGCCGCCGAAGAACATCCCGAACTGGTAAAGAAGTATTTCGGAAAATTATCTGAAAAACAAAAGGATGGACTGGTTGCCTTCAACGGTGCATTTGCACAGGATGGGTTTTTTATGTACGTTCCCAAAAACGTAGTACTCGACAAACCGGTGCAACTGATTAATATCATGCGCTCAAGCGTCGATTTTATGGCCAACAGCCACAACCTGATTATTCTTGATGAGGGTGCAGGTGCACAGTTGCTGGTATGTGACCACACCTCTGACGATGTACGTTTTCTTTGCAATCGGGTGACAGAAGTTTTTGTTGGCGAAAATGCATCGTATGAGCATTATAAACTCGAAAATGTGCACAACAAAACTACCAATCTCTGTACGTTGCTGGTTGATCAGGATACTTCAAGCCGTTTTTTGGGCAATGTGATAACGCTGCATAACGGACTAACCCGCAATAACATCGAAATTGATTTAGACGGTGAACATTGCGAAACCCTTATGTGTGGTATGGCATTAGCCGATAAAAATCAACAGATTGATAACTTTACTTCAGTCATACACAATAAACCGAACAGTCACAGTACGGAGCTCTTCAAATATGTGCTGGATGATTCTGCCAAGGGAGGGTTTACAGGAAAACTCTATGTGGCAAAGGATGCGCAAAAGACACAAGCCTACCAGACCAACAGAAATATCTTATTGAAAGCTTCTGCCAAGATGCGCACCAAACCCCAGCTTGAAATCTATGCCGATGACGTGAAATGTTCGCATGGAGCCACTATCGGACAACTGGATGACAAAGCCATGTTTTATATGCGGCAGCGGGGTATTCCGGAGAGTGAAGCGCGGTTGCTGCTCATGTATGCCTTCACTGCCGATGTGATTGAAAATATCCGGATAGATGCGTTGCAGGACAGAATAAAAATGCTCGTTGAAAAACGATTACGCGGCGAACTGAGTAAATGTGAAGGGTGCGTGATCTGTAAATGAGAACTGCCCCCTAACCCCCTAAAGGGGGAATAAATAGCCCCTAATTCCTCCCGAAACAAGTTCGGGACAGGCTCTTAAGGGGACTTTAATAATTCTAATTTATGTAAGTACAGATATCAATTTATTTTTTCAATTAGAGTAAA
Source organism: uncultured Paludibacter sp. (assembly GCA_937870645.1). Taxonomy (GTDB): domain Bacteria; phylum Bacteroidota; class Bacteroidia; order Bacteroidales; family Paludibacteraceae; genus UPXZ01. The sequence continues at coordinate 4,523 of CALMZF010000255.1, forward strand.
AAATAAGTACATCAAAATAATCAAGTAAATCCTGTTAATCATAGCTCAGACAAAGTCCCCCTTCGGGGGATTTAGGGGGCTACTATTCTCACTATTTCTTCCAGCCATTTCACATCCGTTTCGTCCAGTATATCATATTTCTCACTATCAATATCAAGCACTCCGATAACCTCGTTTTGATTATTTATCAAGGGTATAACTATTTCCGCCACCGAAGCACTGCTGCAGGCTATATGCCCGGCAAATTGCTCAACATCCGGAACGAGTATAGATTTTTTCTTTTTCCACGCTGTACCGCACACACCTTTTCCGAATGCAATACGCGTACAAGCCACCGGTCCCTGAAAAGGACCCAACACCAGTTGTTCGCCTTTCACCAGGTAAAAACCTACCCACCACCAGCCAAAAGCCTCTTTCAGTACCGCAGATACATTCGCCAGATTAGCAGTCATGTCAGTTTCCCCTTCTATCAGTGCTTTCAGTTGAGGAATAATTTCATGGTATCGTGTTTCTTTATCGGCGTTGGCCGACAGGATAAGATTTTCGCTCATAGTTTGTATTTTTTCGTTTATGCAAAAATACAAAACTTTATCCGAAAAGCCTGCTATAAAGCTTTTTCAATTAAATTAACGCTAATTGTTTGATATTAATTGGTAGTTTGTTAAAAAAAAGTTTCCTTTGTGTATTGTTTGTAAATTAAAAGTAAAAATTAAAAAATCTTATGAAACTTAATTCATTGAAATTAACAATCTTATGTTTGCTGTTGATCATGACGGCAGGCATGTTTGCACAACAACCTCAGATGCAACCGCTGCCAATGGATCCGAAGGTTCGTTACGGAACACTCGAAAATGGTTTGACTTATTACATTCGTGCCAATAAGGAACCAAAAGAAAGAGCTGAATTTCACATTGCCCAAAATGTGGGTGCTATCCTTGAGAATGACGACCAGAATGGTCTGGCACATTTTCTGGAACACATGGCTTTCAATGGAACAAAGAACTTTCCCGGGAAAGGCATTATCAATTATTTTGAAAAAAACGGAGTAAAATTCGGGTATGATATTAATGCCTACACTTCGCTTGACGAAACTGTGTATCGCTTATCTAATGTTCCAACAGCCCGCGAAGGACTGCTGGACAGCGCTCTGCTTGTGTTGCACGACTGGTCTGGTTTTATACTTCTCCAGGAAAATGAGATTGACAGCGAGCGTGGCGTTATCCGCGAAGAGTGGCGCACCGGTAACAATGCTTCGAGACGTATGTGGAAAACTTCCAATGCTAAAAAATATCCCGGATCGCAGTATGCTAAACGCGACGTAATAGGCGATACAGCCATTATAAACAATTTTACATATAAAACACTGCGCGATTATTATAAAAAATGGTATCGTCCGGATCAGCAGGCCATTGTTGTTGTCGGCGACGTGGATGTGGATAAAATGGAAGCCAAAATCAAGCAAATATTTTCTGATATTCCGAAAAAAGAAAACTTTGGCGAACGTCCTGTTTATGAAATTGCAGATAATAAAGCACCAATTGTTGCAATAGTAACAGATCCTGAAGCTACACAGACACAGATGGAAGTGGAATACAAAAAGGATAAGCTGCCCAAAGAGGTGAGTTTGGCCATGCCCGGGTATGTTATGAACCTGGCGAATTCACTGATATCTTCCGTTCTTAGCGAACGATTTGAAGAAATCACCATGCAGGCTGATGCTCCATTTGCAGCTGCAATGGCAGGCTATAGCGAACTTGTAAAATCAAAGGATGCTTTCCAGATGGTTGTGGTTCCCAAAGAAGGTAAGGAATTGGAAGGTTTGAATGCTTTACTTCTTGAAGCAGAAAAGATGAAACGGTTTGGTTTTACCAATGCCGAACTCGAAAGAGCGAAAACCAATATGTTGAAAAATTTTGAGAAATCATACAACGAACGCGACAATCAGAAGAGTATCAGTCTGGCCCGTGAATATATACGCCACTACCTGAGCAATGAACCCATTCCGGGTATAGAGTTCGAATATCAGACCGTACAGATGATACTGCCACAGTTGAAAACCGAAATGATTAACCAACTGGCCAAATCGTATGTGTCTGATACCAATGTGGTTATATCGGTAATGGCTCCGGAAAAAGCGAATGTGAAAGTGCCGACTGAAAGTCAGATACTTGCAGCTATTGATGCAACACAAAAAGCCGAATTGACTGCCAAAGCTGAAGAAGTAATGAATAAACCGCTTCTTGAAAAAACTCCAAAAGCAGGGAAAGTAAAGAAAATCAAGCAGAACCCTGCCATGGAAACAACAGAAATGACCCTGAGCAATGGTGTGAAACTGGTTTTCAAGCCAACGACCTTCAAAAAGGATGAAATAACCATGAGAGCGTTCAGTGATGGCGGTTTATCCAAAGTTCACAATGTGGCCGATCTTCCTTCGGCAAGTATGGCTACAGGTATTGTTCAGGCCAACGGCATTGGCAACTATACAGCAGTGGAATTAGGAAAAATACTCACCGGTAAGATTGCTTCTGTTTCACCTTCTATCGGACAGTATGAAGAAGGAATGAGTGGAAATTCATCGGTTAAGGATTTTGAAACGATGCTGCAGCTGACTTATCTGTATTTTACGCAGCCACGCAAGGATGATAATTCGTATGCAGCGCTCATCAATATGTATCGCACTCAGTTGGCCAATGTTGCCAGCAATCCGAATAAAGCTTTCTACGACAGCATTCAGACGACAACAACAGCTAACGATCCGAGAACGGTTCTCCAATCATTGAAAACACTCGAAAAAGTGAACCAGGATAAGGCGCTGGAAATCTACAAACAACGATTTGCAAATCCCGCAGACTTTACGTTTATATTTGTAGGTAATATTGACCCGAATAACAAGGAAATCCAACAATTACTCGCAACTTATCTTGGAGGTCTGAAAACCAATAAGAAAAATGTGGAAAAATTCGATAAAGTTTACCGCGAATTCCCCAAAGGAAAGGTAAATAACTATTTCACCTTCAATATGAAGACTAAAAAGGCATCAAACCGAATTATTTACACAGCTGATATGCCATACAACATCAACAACGAAGTTACCGTATCGGCTATTGGCGATATTCTGGACATGCGCTACCTGGAAAGCATTCGCGAAAAAGAAGGCGGATCGTACGGTGTGGGAGTTTATGGTGGCTTAAACAATGTACCGAAAGATCAGGCAACCCTTCTGATGCAGTTTGACACCGATCCCGAAAAGCAGGCTAAACTGATGGGTATCATACACGAAGAAGTTCAGCAGATTGTCAACAACGGTCCGCTCAAAGATGATCTTGCCAAAGTGAAAGAAAATCTGATGAAGCAATACAAGCAGGATTTGGAACAAAACAGCTGGTGGAGCAGTTCACTGAAGACATTCTACCAGGATGGTCTGAATTACCGTACCGACTACAAAGCCGCTGTTGATGCACTGACTCCTGACGCTATTCAGAAAACACTGAAAGCGATTGTAGATCAGAAAAATGTAATAGAAGTAGTTATGAAACCGGCTGCTGAGTAAGTCGGACAGAATAAAAAAAAGAAAACAGGGAAAATTCAAGACGAATTTTCCCTGTTTTCTTTCTAAAGTAAATGGTTGTTACAATTCCCTTTTTGTTCCCCAGCCTTGCAATGACAGTCCCAGTGAAAGGGTGAGAACTTCGGTATTCATGTCCTTGTAGATCATATTTGCCGGTTTAATATACGTACACCGCAATCGCAGCGGTATTTTTCCTTCTGTTGTATTCTTTTTGGTCAGATTAAAGTCCAGGTTCAATCCTCCCTGATAGCAAAGTACGGTTTTTCCGGCATTCTTCAGCATGGAACCAGCCGTGCGTTCTTCAGCCGTTCCGTAGCTTATACCAAAAGCTCCGATACCGGCAAATGGAGTTACGGTCAGGAGTTTCAGATCGGGCAATGCATAACCCAGACTGAATTCGAAGTGATTGAAATTCATAAATGTTTCGGGAGGTATGACATTACCCTGATTTGCCACCACGCTGTGTTTTGTGCCGGAAGTACTCATCAGAAAACGGATATAAGCCACCGTCTGTTTATAGTAAATATCAATTCCACCGTTCGCGTTAAATCCGTTTTTGTAGTTATCGGCCGTGGAGCCCATTACCTGCGTGTAACCCAGTCCGAAATCGTATCCAAAACCCCAGTCATTGCGGTGATAAACAAAGCGTACTGAATTGCGGATGTAATTGGCATAGGGTGAAGCAGGATAGCTGGAAAGAAATTTAGTACTCAACACATTGATTGAATCCTGAAAAGGTGATTTACTCCGATTGTTGCCGGTAAGATAAATATCTTTCATGATTAGCTGAAGTACCTCTTTTTGTTCACGACTCAGCCCCGATGTCTCAATATTATTCAGCACCGAAGATAACACGGGTGCTGTTTTTTCGTAGATTCGGGTGCTCAGCCGGTCATTTTCGGGATAAATTCTGCTTGGCCCGGAAGATTGAACATCTTTGCGGGCTGTACTTAACGAGTCGAGATACAGTATTTCTTTGAGCGCGTATTCGTAGCGGCGTGTCCAGCACGACAGGTTAATTTGCTCAAATGCGTTGAATGCAGCATAATCGATATCGGCAACCTTATCGTTCAGATACGTGTAAACCTCTTCTACTTTGTCGATGCGGTCGGCTACAAACTGATCGAGCAACAGTTTGCGACCTTTTGAAATGATGGTTGACTTTGTCTCTTCGTAATCAGTAATGGTTTTGGCAATATCCTGAGCATTTAGTACTGCGGTAAAAAGTAAAATTCCTACGCCAAGCAAAATTCGTTTCATATTGATTTGGTTTTTTGACAAAATTAACCAAAAATTCAAATTATCAAACGAAATTCAACTTATAATTTATTTTTCAGAAATTTACCGGTATAAGAACATTCACAGCTCACGAGTTCTTCGGGAGTTCCCTCAAACACTACATTTCCACCATTCTCTCCACCCTCGGGACCGATGTCTATGACGTGATCGGCGCATTTAATCACTTCCAGGTTGTGCTCAATGATAATGACGGTATGACCTTTGGCTATCAGTGCATTCAGTGCTTTGAGCAGGGTTTTGATGTCGTGAAAATGAAGTCCCGTTGTGGGTTCATCAAATACAAAAATGGTCGGTTCGGGTTTTTCGTTGGCCAGGAATGAAGCCAGTTTCACACGCTGGCTTTCGCCGCCCGAAAGTGTGCTGGATGATTGTCCCAATTTTACGTACCCAATACCCACATTTTGCAGCGGCAATAATCGTTTTACGATGCGTTTTTCGGTACTCCCGGTATGTTCCGAGAAAAATTCAATAGCCTGGTTAACAGTCATATCCAGTACATCGTAGATGTTTTTTTCCTTAAAGGAAACATCCAGAATATCCTGTTTGAACCGCTTGCCGTGACAATGTTCGCATTCCAGTACCAGATCGGCCATAAACTGCATTTCTACAGTCACAGTACCTTCCCCCTGACATTCTTCACAACGACCGCCCGGTGTATTGAACGAAAAGTGGGAAGACTGATATCCCATTTGTTTGGAAAGTTGCTGGTCGGCAAAAAGTTTACGGATTTCATCGTAGGCTTTGATGTAGGTTACGGGGTTCGAACGGCTTGAGCGTCCTATCGGATTCTGATCCACGAATTCAATATCCTTTGCCAGGTGCATGCTGCCACGGAGCGAACCGAATTGTCCCGTTTTTTCGGCCACACCGCCGTAGTATTTTTTCAGAGCTGAATAAAACACCGTTTTTACCAGTGACGATTTACCAGAACCACTCACACCGGTCACAACCGTCATGATACCCAACGGAAATTTTACGTTAATACCTTTCAGGTTGTTCTCACGTGCTCCGAGCACCTCAATGTAGTTGTTCCATTTACGACGGTGAAGTGGTACTTCTATTTTCTCCAGACCGTGGAGATAATCAAGGGTGTAGGAAAGCCCCCTGAGGGGGAAGTCCCGAAGGGGAAGGGGGCTTTGAGGGGCTTTAGGGGGCTGCATTTCAGGCTTTCCCTGCCACACCACATTTCCTCCTTTACGTCCTGCTTCCGGTCCGATATCAATAATATAATCGGCTGCACGCATTATTTCCTCGTCATGTTCCACCACCACTACTGTATTTCCCAAATCCCGCAATTGATGAAGCACTTTGATAAGCAGGTGTGTATCTCTGGAATGAAGTCCGATGGACGGTTCGTCTAATATATACAGTGAACCTACCAAACTGCTTCCCAGCGAAGTAACAAGATTAATGCGCTGGCTTTCACCGCCCGAAAGGGAATTTGAAAGCCGGTTGAGGGTCAGATAATCCAGTCCCACATCCATGAGGAATCGAATACGGTTTTTGATTTCAATCAGCAGACGTTTTGCCACAGAAGCATCGTGTTCGTCCAAGTCCAGCGTTTCGAAGAATTCGTGGAGGCGTCTTACGGGCAGCTGCACCAGTTCGGTTATGGGTACATTATTTATTTTTACATAGTTCACTTCTTTTTTCAACCTTGTACCCTTGCAGGCGGGACAGATTGTTTTTCCGCGGTATCGGGCAAGCATCACCCGGTATTGAATTTTGTACTGATTGGCTTCCAGCATGTTGAAAAAAGCATTGAGCCCTTCGAAATAGCTGTTGCCTGTCCAGAGCAGTTCGCGCTGTTCGTCGGTCAGTTCAATGAATGGTTTGTGAATGGGGAAATTAAATTGATCGGCAGTCCGGATCAACTGCTTTTTATATTCACTCATCACTTCACCGCGCCAGCACACGACTGCATCCTCGTAAATGGAAAGCGATTTATTGGGTACTACCAAATCCTCGTCTATCCCGATTATTTTTCCGAAACCTTCACATACCGGGCAGGCACCCAACGGATTGTTGAAACTGAACATATTCTCGTTGGGCAGCTCAAACTGAATGCCGTCTGCTTCAAATGCCTTGGAAAAATGCGATGTAATGGTTTCGTTTTCTGTTAGAATCTTTAACGTACAGGCTTCACTTCCTTCCAGAAATGCTGTTTCGACCGAATCGGTCAGGCGGCTTATACCCGACGCAGAGTGATCCACTTCGAGCCGGTCAATCAACAGGTAGATATCCTTCGAAGTATCAGGTTTCTGGTTATTTGCTAACAGATCCGATATTCGAAGAATTTCACCGTCAATAACAATGCGGCTGAAACCGTTTTGCAGAAACAGGTTCAGGCGTTCTTCGCTGCTTATCCCTTCTTTTGGTCCTACCGGAGCCAATACCATCAGTCTGGTACCGTCGGGGTATTCGAGTGCAGCTTGAACCACATCGTCGGCTTCATGTTTCCTGACCAGTTCACCCGAAACAGGCGAATAAGTCCTCCCGATACGGGCATACAGCAATTTTATATAATCATAAATTTCGGTGGAGGTGCCAACGGTGGAGCGGGGATTCCGGGTGTTGACTTTTTGCTCAATAGCAATAGCCGGTGGAATACCTTTGATGTAATCCACTTCGGGTTTCGACATTCTACCCAAAAACATGCGCGCGTAGGACGATAGACTTTCCACGTAGCGGCGCTGACCTTCAGCATAGAGGGTGTCAAAAGCCAGCGATGATTTTCCTGAACCCGATAATCCGGTGATAACCACCAGTTTGTTACGTGGAATTTCTACATCAATATTTTTCAGGTTGTGAACCCGGGCTCCTTTTACCAGTATATTTCCTTGTTTTGACATACTAACGGCGTATTTTTTAGAGAGAATTGCAATCTGCAAAGGTAAGCAATATTCTACTTTTCAGCGAATACTCATAATACTTCTTTCATAGTATAAATTCATTTCATCCATACGATTTTGATATATTTCTTTTTGATAAAGAAACTTTAAAATTATCATTAATATGACGAAATTATTCAATACCTTAGCGTTCGGATTTCCAAAAATGGCATAATATTGTTAATGTGTTGTTTGTCAAAGCTGTAGAATTACTTTATAGTGCTTTTTTTCGGATTTTATTGAGATAAAAGACTTAATTGTTTCGAATTTATTAATTAATCACACATAAAAAATTTTAATTGTATGGGTTCACTAACCTTGTGGTGGGTTGCTTTTATCGCAATCTTTATTATAGTTTATGCTATTGATTTGGCCGTGACAGCACGACGTAAAGAAACAGAAAGTATTTCAACAGCTTTAAAATGGACCGGCGTCTGGATTAGTATTGCCTTGCTTTTTACTGTGGCAATTTATTTTTTCTTTCCGCAAAATCCCGACAGTACCGTCAGTACGGCCCATGTGATGGGTACAAAATTCCTTTCGGGGTATCTGACTGAGTATTCTCTTTCAGTTGATAACCTTTTTGTTTTTATCATGATATTCTCCATGATGGGAATTAGTGAGAAAAATCAACCAAAGCTCCTGATGATCGGTATTATGATCTCCATCGTATTGCGCATATTGTTTATTCTTGTGGGGATGGAACTGGTGGAGAGATTTGAATGGATTATTTATGTTTTTGGTGCTATTCTGCTTTATACGGCTTATAAAATGGTTTTCTCCAAGGAAGAAGACAATGTGGATCCCAAGTCAAATATTCTCTATAAAGGTGCTTCCAGACTTTTCCCGGTTGATCCTGATGTGCACAATCCGAAATTTTTCGCTACCCTTAACGGGAAAAAATATATCACCGTAAGCCTGCTCTGTTTACTTGTAATCGGTTCAACCGATGTTTTATTTGCTGTTGATTCCATCCCTGCCATTATCGGTGTAATCAAGGAAGGAGCCACCAATATTCTGACAGCCGATGAAGAAAACTTCCTGGCTATCAGTTCCAATGTGTTTGCTGTGATGGGGTTGATATCCTTGTTTTTTGCGCTTAGAGGCATCATGGGTATGTTCCGCTTCCTCAAAGTGGGCGTAAGTTTCATTTTATTCTTCATCGGATGTAAAATGTTGCTGGGTGCCATTCCGGCAGTTTCAGGTTTCTTCTCCGCTCATTCGTGGGTTTCGCTGGGTGTAATTGTTTTTACCCTGGCATTCTCCATCGTACTTTCCATGCTTATTTCTGAAAACAAGGAAGTTGCGGAACTGAAAGAGGAGCTGAAAGTGGAGAAGCTGAAGGATGAAAGACAGGATGAAATTTGATTGTAGAAAAAAAATACAAAATAAGCTAATGACAAAAAGTAATTTATCACCAGATACCGACGAAAAATCAGCAAAGAACCTAAGTCCTGTCGTTGACTGGATAGTAAGACTGGTAAAAGGTGTAATTGTGGGGATAGGTTTTATTCTTCCCGGATTGTCGGGAGGTGTGATGGCTGTAATATTCGGCATTTACGACCGCTTATTGAAATTTCTGGCAAATCTCAAAAAAGATTTTGTAAAGAATTTCTGGTTTTTTCTTCCTGTTGGCATTGGGCTTTTAATTGGCATTTTTCTTTTTTCGATTGTAGTAGAAAAAGCTTTCGGGAAATATGTGGCGCAATTTATTTGCCTTTTTGTTGGGTTTGTGGTAGGTACTTTTCCTTCGCTGTACAAAACTGCCGGGAAGCAGGGTCGAAAGTCAAAGGACTTTATCATTATGTTTGCTTCTACAGTCTTGATTTTTGCTCTGATGATGATGGGAGAGCAACAGCTGATGAACATTGCGCCGAGTATTCCCGTCTGGTTTGGTTCAGGCGCTCTCATTGGTCTTGGGCTTATTGTACCCGGGATGAGCCCTTCTAATTTTCTGATTTATTTCGGGCTATACGACAAAATGGCTTCCGGTATTAAAAATGGAGATATGGCTACAATTATCCCATTGGCTGTTGGAGCAATAATTTGCGTGCTTTTATTTGCCAAATTGGCGGCTTATTTATTCCGCAAGTATTATTCGGGAATGTACCACTTTATACTTGGGATGGTCATCGGGTCATCATTGGCCATTTTTCCAACAATTGTTTTTCCCGCATTTAACACAGAAGGTCTTGAAAAGTCCGGTTTAAGTTTTGCCGGAGCATTCCTTTTTTGTTTGATACTATTTGCTGTGGGGACAATAGCTTCTTACCTTTTCAGCAAGGTGGAAGAAAAATACCCCCGTGAAGATATATTTTAGCATATAATATTTAGAATACTTCGTTAATCGTACAGAACTTTTCATAAAAAATTAAGCTGCAAAAACAGTATTTATTTAAAACACAATTATAACAGATCACTATTTAATTAAACTACAAACCATGGAATTATCGCAACTATTTCCCGCCATTGCGGGAATGACCTGGCAAAATCTCATTATGATTGCCGTCGGGTTTACATTGATTTTTTTAGCCATTAAGAAGCAGTACGAGCCAACCCTCCTGCTGCCAATGGGATTTGGTGCCATACTGGTGAATATCCCTTTTACAGCAGCACTTACACAAATTGACCCGGCAACCGGGCAAGCCCTGGAAGGAGCACTGGACGTATTCTTCAAAGCGGGTATCGCCACCGAAGTGTTTCCACTTCTTATTTTTGTGGCTATCGGTGCAATGATTGATTTTTCACCGCTTTTTCAGCGTCCTTCACTGTTGCTGTTCGGAGCTGCTGCTCAGTTTGGTATTTTTGTTACGATGGTGTTTGCCACTGCTGTAGGTTTCACGCTTAAAGAAGCTGCATCCATCGGAATTATTGGTGCTGCCGACGGTCCCACCTCCATCATTGTATCTTCCATCCTTGCTCCTAATTTATTGGGACCTATTTCTGTAGCAGCCTATTCGTATATGGCACTGGTTCCTATTATTCAGCCCCCGGTAGTTAGATTGCTTACCTCCCGCAAAGAAAGAATGATGCGTATGCGTTCTGATGCCAACAAGAAAGTGTCGAAAACAGCCTTAATCCTGTTTCCCATCCTCGTTACAGTGCTTGCAGGTCTAATAGCGCCCTCTTCGCTCGCTCTTATCGGCTTCCTGATGTTCGGTAACCTCATCCGCGAGTGCGGTGTACTTAACAGTTTGTCCAAAACAGCACAGAATGAACTTGCGAACCTGGTAACTATATTGCTTGGTATTACCATAGCCAGCACCATGACCGGCGATCGTTTTGTAACTTTTGATACCATCAAAATACTTAGTTTGGGTATTTTTGCGTTCGTATTTGACACAGCCGGTGGCGTATTGTTTGCCAAGGCGATGAATTTATTCCTGAAGGATGAGAAGAAAATCAACCCGATGGTTGGTGCGTGCGGCATTTCAGCATTCCCCATGTCTGCCCGTGTAATTCATGGAATGGGTCTCAAGGAAGATCCGCACAATTACCTGCTGATGCCGGCAATCAGCGCCAATGTAGGCGGACAGATTGGTTCAGTAATCGTAGGTGGTCTTATTTTAATGTTAGTTCCATTATTTGCTTAAAAAACGTAGAATTATGAGTCCAGATTTTTATAAAGCCTTAGAAATTTCCGGAATTGGCATTGCCGGTGTATTTATTTTTATGACAATTTTCTTTTTTGTTCTCATAGGACTTGATAAAGCATTTCCTAACGAAAAGAAACCCAAAAAAGCAGCTCATCCTGCCGACGAAAATTCGGGGGATGAATAAACAGGTATTCAAACTGTAAAATAAGCCGGAAATGTTATTTCAAGAAATAATGTTTCCGGCTTTTTAATTCACAGGAGGTTAAGAGATTGACCGGGTCAATGGTATCAAAACATATTTTTCGGTTTTTGGGTTGATATTAATATGTTTAGGTCAAATAAAATTGTCATCCCGGAGCAGTCAACAATCGCAGAGATGAGTTTTTTTTCGTATTTTTGTACCCGTAAATAAAATTGACAGTTAATTACAGATGAAGAAGATCCGAAATTTTTGTATTATTGCCCATATTGACCACGGTAAAAGTACTCTTGCCGATCGCCTGCTTGAAAATACGCAGACCGTTATCGGTAAGGAAATGCAGTCGCAGGTGCTGGACAATATGGATCTTGAGCGGGAGCGTGGCATTACCATCAAAAGTCACGCCATCCAGATGAATTATACCCACGGTGGCGAAGAATATACCCTCAATCTGATTGATACTCCGGGACACGTGGATTTTTCGTACGAAGTCTCCCGATCTATAGCTGCCTGCGAAGGAGCATTGCTCATTGTAGATGCCACGCAGGGTATTCAGGCACAGACTATTTCCAACCTGTATATGGCCATTGAACACGATCTGGAAATAATTCCGGTGATGAATAAAATGGATATGGACAGCGCCATGCCCGAGGAAGTGGAAGACCAAATAGTAGAATTACTCGGATGTAAACGGGATGACGTATTGCGTGCCAGTGGCAAAACAGGGATGGGAATTGATGAAATACTGGCTGCTATTGTCGAACGAATTCCGGCTCCAAAAGGAGATCCCGAAGCCCCGCTTCAGGCATTGATTTTTGATTCGGTATTCAATTCATTCCGGGGCATTATTGCCTACATGAAAATAGTAAACGGAACGATAAAAAAGGGCGATCTGGTTAAATTTGTCAATACCGGAAAAGAGTACAACGCAGATGACATTGGCATTTTGAAACTGGACATGTCGCCCACCGATACACTGAGTGCCGGCAATGTGGGTTACATCATTTCGGGTATCAAAACATCCAAAGAAGTGAAAGTGGGAGATACCATTACCCACGTGAAACGACCGTGCGACAAAGCCATATCGGGTTTCGAGGAAGTGAAACCGATGGTTTTTGCGGGAGTTTACCCTATCGAAGCTGAAGATTTTGAAGATTTACGCTCGTCGCTGGAGAAATTGCAGTTGAACGATGCATCGCTTACGTTTGAACCGGAATCGTCGGTAGCGCTGGGCTTTGGTTTTCGTTGCGGATTTCTGGGATTACTTCACATGGAGATAATCCAGGAACGGTTGGATCGGGAGTTTGATATGAATGTGATAACTACAGTGCCCAACGTGTCCTATAAAGTGCATACCAAAAAAGGTGATCTCGTAGAAGTGCACAATCCGGCCGGACTGCCCGATATCATGGCTATTGAAACCATCGAAGAACCGTATATCAGAGCCTCTGTTATAACGCGTACTGACTACATCGGCCAAATAATGACCCTTTGTCTGGGTAAACGCGGCGAACTGGTGAAGCAGGAATATGTGTCGGGCAACCGGATTGAGATTATTTACGACCTGCCGCTCGGCGAAATCGTTTTTGATTTTTATGATAAACTTAAAAGCATTTCCAAGGGTTACGCTTCGTTTGATTATCACATGAACGGTTGGCGCCCGTCGAAACTCGTGAAGCTGGATATTCTGCTCAACGGCGAGCCCGTGGATGCCTTATCGTCGCTCATCCATTTTGATAATGCCACTTCACTCGGACGTCGCATGTGTGAGAAACTGAGTGAACTTATTCCGCGTCAGCAGTTCGATATTGCTGTTCAGGCGGCAATCGGTGCCAAAATCATTGCCCGCGAAACCATCAAAGCGGTGCGCAAAGACGTGACAGCAAAATGCTACGGCGGCGACGTGACCCGTAAAAGAAAATTGCTCGAAAAACAGAAAAAAGGAAAAAAACGGATGAAGCAAATCGGTAATGTTCAGGTTCCACAAAAGGCATTCCTAGCTGTGCTGAAACTGGATTAATTTTTTTATCAAAGAAATTACCGTAATTGATCAGCTCATTTGAACTTTCATAGTCAATTTCCGTTTCATAAATCAGAAAATATTAAATATAAAAATAACCCTTAACGTAATGTTCTGAAATTTCTAACTGAAGGTTTGGAACATTTTTTTTGAAATGTATGATAGCACTAATAATTGCAGTTTTTGTAGTCGGTTATGCTGCCATTGCTTTTGAGCACAACATCAAAATCAATAAAACAGCTTCGGCTCTTATTACCGGCGTAATCTGCTGGACCATTTACATCCTTTTTAATGCAGATACGCATTTGGTCAACGAGGAATTGTTACTTCATCTCGGTGACATATCCAGCATTCTGTTTTTCCTCATGGGAGCCATGACCATTGTTGAACTGATAGACAGCTACAATGGTTTTGAGGTGATAACGAGTAAAATCACCCAGACAAATAAAAAATCCTTGCTGTGGATTATCGGAATTCTCACATTCTTCATGTCGGCCATTCTCGACAACCTGACCACCACCATCGTTATGGTTTCGCTTCTCCGAAAACTGATAAAGGATCATGACACACGCCTGTTTTACGTGGGCATAGTAGTGATAGCTGCCAATGCCGGAGGTGCCTGGACACCCATCGGTGATGTGACAACCACTATGCTGTGGATTGGAGGACAAATTTCTGCTTTCAACATCATGAAAGGGTTATTTCTCCCAAGCATCATCAGTTTAGCTGTACCTCTTATCGTGTTGTCATTCACCATGAAAGGCGATGTAAAACGACCTGTCGTGGCAACCGAAACGTATAAAATGCTTTCCCGCAACCAACAGGTATTTGTACTGATTTTGGGCGTATCCATGTTAATAATGGTGCCAATATTTAAGACACTGACTCATTTGCCTCCATTTATGGGCATGATGCTGGGGGTAGGTATCATGTGGATTGCCACTGAAATTATGCACCGTCATCACACCGGTAAGGACGAAGAGCAAAACAGAAGAACTCTGGTGAGTGTGCTGACCCGCATTGACCTTCCAAGTATCCTTTTCTTCCTCGGTATTCTGCTGGCTATTGCCGGTCTCGAAGTATCGGGCGTTCTCGGAAACCTGGCTGTATATATGGACAAAACAATCGGCAACCTCAACGCTATTGTCATCTCTATCGGGCTTGCTTCGGCTGTGATTGATAATGTTCCGCTGGTAGCTGCCACTCAAGGTATGTACTCCATAGCTCAATATCCGATGGATCACTATCTGTGGGAATTTCTGGCTTACTGTGCCGGAACGGGAGGAAGTATTCTGATTATCGGTTCGGCTGCCGGAGTGGCTGCCATGGGTATGGAAAAAATCAATTTCTTCTGGTATATCAAGAAAATCAGCTGGCTGGCGTTGATTGGATACTTAGCCGGGGCAGCTTTTTATATGCTTGAATACTATTTTTCACACGGCTCATTTTATCATTAAAATAAATGTAACAAAAGGCTGCCGTTAACAAAAGCAGCCTTTTTTATGTTCATTATAGAATACTTTTTAATCACATAATAGCTAATTCATTGTATTCCAACAAAAAAATATATCAGGTAACCTACCCAATTTTCCTTACGCTGATAGCGCAAAACATTGTCAATGTAACGGATACGGCTTTTCTGGGGCGCGTGAGCGAAGTGGCGCTGGGTGCTTCGGCTATCGGCGGGGTGTTTTATATCGCTATTTATTTTGTTGGATTTGGGTTTAGCCAGGGAGCGCAAATACTGATAGCCCGGCGGAATGGAGAGAAAAAATACGCTGAAATAGGACCGATATTCAACAATGCCCTGATATTTAATTTCCTGATAGCTACCCTGATATTTATGCTTTCGGTATTATTCATTCCGGATCTGATGAGGTATCTGGTGCATTCCGATCATATTTACGAGGCTTCTGTGGAATTTCTCAACTGGCGTATTTACGGATTTTTCTTTTCGTTTCTCAATGTGGTTTTTCGTGCTTTTTTTGTGGGAATTACCCGCACACGCGTTCTTACAATTTCCGCTGTGATTACCGCTGCAACCAATATTCTACTGGATTATCTGCTTATTTTCGGCCATTTCGGCTTTCCGCAATGGGGTATTGCCGGTGCTGCCATTGCTTCCACCGCAGCGGAAGCAACTACGCTTATTTATCTTATCGCCGTCACTCTGAAGCAGGACGACAAACATATTTTCCGTCTGTTCAAATTGAATAAAATTGATTTTCAGACTATTGGAAAGATATTAAACCTGTCGATTTTTATCATGTTTCAGTATTTTATCTCCATTTCCACCTGGTTTATGTTTTTTATTTTTATCGAAAGGCTCGGTGAGCGGCCTCTGGCAGTCACCAACATCGGCCGAAGTCTTTACATTCTGCTTATGATACCCGGATCGGCACTTTCCACCACCGTCAATACGCTGGTAAGCAATATGATAGGTGAAGGGCATAAAGAGCGGGTCATACCGTTCATGATAAAAATACTGAAGATTGTTCTTCTGATTTTGCTTCCGCTAATGGTTTTCACGTTTGCATTTCCGGAACTTTTTGCCCGCATTTACACCAATAATCCTGAACTTGTAGCCGCCACTATTCCCACATTGCGGGTAGTTTCGGTGGCCATGGTTTTTTGCGGGTTGGGCAGTATTTTGTTCAGCGTTATCTCAGGTACAGGCAATACTAAATCAGCTTTTATAATCGAATTCATTACACTTTTTTTCTACATCGTTTACGTTTATTACACCGCTGTAATACTCCGCACTCAGGTTGAAATTGTCTGGATGTCGGAATTTGTGTACTGGACCATTATAGGGCTCATGGCATATTGGTACCTGCTGAAAGGTAACTGGAGGAAAAAAGAAATTTGAACATCTTTGCCTGACTTCAAATTTTATTTATTGTTAATTTCAACATGATGATATAGACTACACAATCAATAATATGACAGATTTCGTCTGTATTTTTTATTAAAACCAAAATGTCCTCCGGTGCTTAATTTGAAGCCCCCTTGAGGCAACAATATCAGCGATGAGTATTATTGGCGTTGCAAAATGAATGCCTCGTTGAGACCGCATTATAAAAAGTCATGTTGACTTCAAAATTTTGCTCTTTTCCAAAAAAATCGGATGTTTTTGGTTTAACATATCTTTCAATCCAAAAAACATACTGCTCTGTGTGGTGTCTTTCTTCTTTGATAGCATAATTTATTTGCAAGATTTATGCTTCAAATATACTAAATCTTGCAGACTTATACAACTATTTTGAAAGGCATTTTGTTGATATTCTTTTGTTTATGTGGTTTTTAATGGACGACTACTTAACTTTTTCATAGGTTTCAAATAGTTTATCAATGTTTGACAAAGTGGTTTCATCGCTTCGTAGTGCTTTTACATTGGTTCTTAATCCTTTTAGGGTAAATGTTTTTCCTCCGTCCTTCCGGATATGCTCTTTAATTGCTGAAAGTCCCGCATCGTCCGCCGGGATTTCCATAATCACGGCTCTTTAAACAGAAGGATTTTTTAATCCGGATTTATAAATCCTCATAATACATAAGGGTGTGATTGCAAATCACACCCGACAAGAGCCATTCTTTGCTCATTTATTTTGCATAACCAAAGGGACGGAGGTTGGAAGAAGTTTATCTATATTTATAAGCAAAAAAAGAAACAATTATCCCTAATATGTTTACAAATACTTGGATTGCCAACCAGTACTGGTTTTTTCTTGTTTTTATATCAATATTCTTTTTGAAAATAAAAGACATCTCAATAAGCATAAATAAATTTGCTGTATATAAGATTAATGGAATGAAAAAAAACCTATTATTTGGTACAAAATACAAAATTAAAGAAAATACAATAAATATAAATGTTGAAACAAAAGAGATAATTTCTTTTGCTGTATTAAAAATTTCTGTATTATTTTTCATAATAATTAATTAATAAAACAATGTGCCTTATTCTATATTTTCAAATGAGGCACATTGCCAAAAGGTTTTAAATATTAACTTACACATTCTACAAACTCATAAACTGCTATTGCGAGACCAATATAACCAAGATAACGTTTTCCCATCACTTTTAGTAATTGTAACCCGGACTCCACTGTCATTAATCCTGCTGTTCCTGAAATAATGTCATTAATTGCAGATATACCTAATGCAGACGCAATACAACTAACAGCTATATTGGATTTCTGAATAGGTGCTATTTTTTGCATCTGACTATTGTTATGAGATGGAATATTTATGAAAATCAAAGAAAGTTGTGCTTTTTGTGTATCAGACAAATTTAATATCTCTGATTTTTCATTTTCTGACAAGTTTTTCCATTCATCAGTTTTTATTAATTGACCGATCAATTCTTGATACAATCGCTCGCCGTTTTCTATTAATGGTGTAATGATTTTTTGCAGTTCTTCTTCTTCCTTGCTTTTTTGTGGTATCCTATCACCATTAAAGTTAGAGTTTACTAAATTTAACTCACCTATCCGATCAGCAATTAATACAACATCATTAATTGACAATGGTTGAGTTTTAAGTTCTATTTTTGTGATTTTCTCATTATTTGTGACTTCTTCATTTTTACATGACGAAAGTGCAGTTATTAATAAAACTGCCGTTAAAATAGAAAAAATATTCTTTTTCATAATATGATCTTAATTAAAAACGACTCTACTCACTTCGCTTTTCGGGTTACTCGCCGTTTGGTTTTACACAGCCCGAACAGCTGCGCCACTCTACTTCCTACTATTCTTCGTTTTTGAGAAGGCGTCCGGTATTATTTTGCATATTACCGTGTTTTTATTTATTTTTGTGTTGCCTTTTCTTGTTAGTTAGTGGTACATCGGGTTGATTGGTCTCAATTTATGTTGTTTCGCTTTCCTGGCAAGGGAAGGCATTTTTATTTTAAACTCTTTAATAAATCGGCTCGCTCCGTCTCTCGGGATATGTTTTTTTATTGTAAATAGTTTTGCACTGGTTGCTGGTACCTATATTTTGTCGGGGCTGAGTTTGCCGAATTCAACTCCCATGAACCCTATAAGCTACGCCGAACATTCTTTCTGTTAAATAACACACCACACTTTACAGTGGTAGTGCATCTAATTTTTTTCTGAAAAAAGAAGGTAATATTCTGTTACCGGAATTTTATAATATACTTTCAGATCAACTTTTTGTTCGACGCATTGATATATTCTTTGACAGGAAAGCGCTGAGCTGGCGGCTGTGGTTTTAAATTCATCTTTGTAATAATATGTTTCATCCAGATAATCCATCATATTATCGAAATATTCAAAATCCTTGTTTACATAAACACCTGTAGAAATTAATTTGTCATTCAAAAAGCGATATTCATAGGCAATGCGGGATTTTTCATTTTCTTTCTGATTGTAGTAAACCAAGGTTTTTTCGGAACTATTATTAATCTTTGAAAGTTCTTCGATAAAAACGTCTTTTACTGCTTTTTTTACTTCACTTACCGAGGCTCCAAAATTAACATATGGATTAATGGGTACAAGAAATCGTGGTGTAACAGTGACCTTACAAGCTTTAGCTTCTTTGCCATCCAAAACTGTAATATAGGTAGTTCCTACTACATTGGCTGTAATAACCCCTTTTTCATCTACTTCTGCTACTAAACTATCCGAACTTTTATAGTAAACCAATCCGTTTTCAGAGGAAGCTCCTAATACAGCTGTTTCTCCATGAAAGAGGAATATTGACTCGGTTTCCATCAATAAACCAGGCGCAGTATCCAAATTACAACTTATTAATAAAGTCGTTAACGATAAAATAAAAATGAATTTTTTCATGATAGATAGTATTAATTGTTATGTTTAACTAAATTAGATTTCATAATTAACAAACCGGAAAGTCTTTTTTTTTATTTGGACTTTCAGAATAATCCTTCCACACATCTCAGGATTCGGTGTTATCCCGGGATTTTAAGTTCGTGTCCGGACAAAATCCGGAAGTTATGTTCGACGCAGCTTAAGCTACGCCGAACTGTTGTGATTTTTTTTTAACTTACAGATTACGAAAAATAAATGAGACAATAAGATAGAAAGCCTTGAAAAGGCTCTGATGATATTACTTCTCAAATACTCCGTTAAATGTACCTTTACCTTCGGTAATAATAGCAATATCGTACACTCCTTCTGGCAGAGAGCTAAGATCAATGGTGAAATATTCGGATGCCGAAATCTGAACAGCTTGAATTAGACTTCCACTTATGCCTGTAATTTGTACGGTAATTTCACCAGTATAATTTTTAGAACCAACAATTAATTCGTCCATAAAATAAGTGCCGGTGAAGCTTACAGGGTACCGGGATGGAGCACGGGGCTGACCTGTAGGATTCTGTCTTTTTAAGTCAATTTCTTGTTCATGAGCTATGTCTACGGCATGGAGCGAAGTGGAAGATAATCCAAAAACAAATACCATCAGGATAAGGCGAAAAATGAGATTTTTCATGTTGTAATTTTTTTAAAAGTTTATATTGTAATTTTTTTTTGAGTTTGTGACTGCTAAGGTATCTTAAATATAAAATACCCGCAAGAGTTTTGCGGGTGTGAAAGGAAAGTAACGCATAAATTAAGCGTAAATGCCTATATAACAATTATATATAAAATTAAAGTAACGGTCGTTCTGAGGGGTAAAAATCAGATGATAATGCCTTTTATGTCAATATTTTTGTTTTCAATCTTCACTCTAAGCTTCGCTTTTCGTCCGCGAACGCTCGATTCTGTTGTATTAAAGAGAACGGCAATCTGCCGGTTGTCAAGTTTCATTGCGGCAAAAACAAGCAGCATCTTCTCGTTTTCATTCAGCCACTGGCAACTTTCACATTCAATCCCGGTAAATTCGGTGAATTTTTCATCCGTAAGAAATTCATTTATATTGGATGTTTTTACAGAATCCTGATATACTTCACTAATCTTATTTAAAAGCTGGGTGTTTTTAGCAAGATACGGATTGGTCATTAAATCAGACAAGAATGCTTTAATGATGGCATTCCGTTGAGATATTTGCTGGTACATGGGCAGCATAAACTCTTTTTCAATCAAATTTCGTTCAACATTTATCTTTTCCTGTGCCAGCAGCTGCGTTTTTATTTGGGCGTGTTTTCCACGTTGACGAAAAATAACGAAGGAAGTGACAAGCAAAATCAGCAAGGTTAAACTAATAAAGCCTGTAAATATCAACCTGTTCGTAAGTTGAAGCGCTTTGTTTTCCGCCTCCTTTAAGTCGTATTTCTTTTCAAGCGACATAATTTGTTTATCCAGCGCTTTT
>CALMZF010000256.1 GCA_937870645.1 uncultured Paludibacter sp.
GGGCCAAAATAGCGTTGAACTGTTGAAGCGTTGAATTGTTGAAGCGTTGAACTGTTGAAGCGTTGAACTGTTGAATTGTTGAACTGTTGAATTGTTGAAGCGTTGAATTGTTGAATTGTTGAACTATAGAATTGTGTAATCGTGTAACACTCAAACAAGAAACAAGAAACAAGAAACACGGAACGAGAAACATTGAACGTTAAACACGAAACATTAAACATTAAACATTAAACATTAAACGTGATCATTCCACCGTTTCGAACCGCCACAATTTATCTTTCCATTCTCCGGCATAATCCACTCCTACGCGGGGTTTGGTCACGAAATTTACACATTCAATATTATCTTCGAGCCAGATGCGGTGAGATGTCGTTAAGTCTTCGCCGTAAAAACTCTTGTCCATTTTCAGCAACTTCCCCACTCTACCCGACCCTTTCACAGCATCGAGTCCGCAAATAAGCACCGCCTGCGGGTGATCCTTTTCACCGGTCACAATATTCAGCATCCAGTACATGCCGTAGATGAGGTAAACATACACTTTCCCGCCGCTGTCGAACATCACTTCGGTGCGCGGTGTACGTCCCTTGCTGGCATGGCAGGCAAGGTCATCACCTCCCAGGTAGGCTTCGGTGGCAGTAATCCGGTATCGGGATGCAATTCCGTCACCGGTAACCCGCACCAGCGTTTTGCCAAGTAACTCCCGGGCTACAAGCACGGCATCACGACAATAAAAATGTTCATCCAGTTTTTTCATACCTTTTTGTTTCATTTTCAAACAAAAGTAATAACATGCCTCAAAATTGACGGCTTTATTTCAGATTTTTAGTGATAAATTAGCATTCACTCTAAAAATCTTATCCCGCTACATTTTGCAATATAAAAATTTTATGTAATTTTGCAGTCCGAAACTGTCCCATGGTGTAATGGTAGCATACCAGTCTCTGAATCTGTTTGTCCAAGTTCGAATCTTGGTGGGACAACTAAAACAGCAATACAAGTACATGTGTTGCTGTTTTCATTTTAAATGGTAAGATTTCGGGTAAGAACAATATTTCAGTACACAACAAATACCGGAGATAAACTGTTATTAATTAAGCAGGTAGAAAATACATACCTCTGCCACTTACATCTTAAATTAATCCGGTGTGAAATCCGAAATTCTTTTCTGCCCATGAAGATATTAGCCCTTGTGCGTCACGCTAAAGCCGAACAACCGGAACCGGAACAAACTGATTTTGACCGCAATCTTACCTCGCGGGGCAAACGGAATGCTGCCGAAATGGCTTCAATCGTTAAAAACAGCAGTTTTACACCCGAATTACTGATCACAAGTCCAGCTAAACGGGCACTGAAAACAGCCAGTCTGTTTGCGGACGAATTTGCCATTGAAAAGAAAAAAATCCTGAAAAAGGACTTTTTGTACGGCAGCTTCGGCATTCCCGAAATCAAGGAACTTCTTCACGCGGAAGCCAACGACCGCGATACCGTATTTATTTTCGGTCACAATCCGGTGCTTTCCTGGCTTTCGGCCACGCTGTCGCGCAGTTTCAGTCAGGGTCTGCCAACCTCCGGGGTTGTAATTATTGAGTTTGATACCGACAGCTGGGATAAAATCAGCCCATCCAACAGCAAAGTACTGCTGTATAAATATCCGTCGGAAATTGTATGATTATCCAATTTAAGGAAGCCATCCGGGATAACATTCCTTTAATAAAATGACATTTTACAACAATTAAATGATCAAAAAGCTGTTTTGAAAACTTCAAAAGAGCTTTTTTTGTGTTTTATGAAAAGCAGATGCTATGCTCCGCCATATTTTTGTAAATTTGTCCGGCAAAACGAAACCATTCACCGAACCCGATTACATGTCAGCACTTAAAATCATTGCCCGCATCCGTACCGATTTCCCCACCAAATTTGGCGTTCCGCGCCAGAGTGGAATAGTGAACACGCTGAAGGCGATGATAGTATTCGAACCGGAGTACCGCAATGCCTCTGCCCTGCGCGGGCTGGAAGAATTTTCACACATCTGGCTTATCTGGGGATTTTCGGAAGCCGAACGCGATGAATGGTCGCCTACGGTAAGACCACCGCGGCTGGGTGGCAACCGGCGCATGGGAGTTTTTGCCACCCGCTCCCCTTTCCGGCCGAATGCCATCGGACTTTCATCGGTCAAACTCGATGATATCGGGAAGCATCCCGAATTCGGAACAGTGCTTTACATTTCGGGAGCCGATCTGATGGACAATACACCTATCTACGACATCAAACCTTATCTGCCCTTCACCGACAGTCATCCCGATGCTTTCGGCGGATTTACCGACACACTCCCGGAGTATATGCTGGAAGTAGAATTTCCGGATAATCTGCTAAACCTTATTCCCGATCATATGCACCGGGGACTTCTGGAAGTGCTGGCACAAGATCCGCGTCCGTCCTATCAGAACGATCCTGAGCGTAAGTATGGATTTGAGTTTGCAGGGTTTGAAATTCGGTTCACCGTTGCGGATAATGCCCTGAAAGTATGCGGTGTTAAAAGGCTGTAAGGAAAATCAGGCTCGGCGGCAAGGCAGGTTTTTCATGCTTAATTGCAGCGGGACAATCGGCATATACAAGCCTCTTCCTGCTTAACTTTTTATGATTAAGAGACTTATTTAACCCACTCTCCCTGTCGGCGGCCGGCTGGCTC
>CALMZF010000257.1 GCA_937870645.1 uncultured Paludibacter sp.
CGGCGAACTTAAGATTGATATTGATACAAAAACACTGCCACAGGGCAATTATAAAAAATCATTCACTATTCAAACCAACGATCCTGAAAACAGTTTCTTAATTTACACTCTTAGTTGGACGGTTAAGAAATAATAGGCTTTCAAAAATAAATAAAAGAATTATTTTCAAAATCGCCTGTTCCCCCTTTTGCTAAGGAAGTCAGGCGATTTTCTTATTCATAAAACAATCCCTAAAAAAGTATAAAGGAATGTACAATCCTCATCATCAACATCCCGAAAACGATCCGAGCTACAAAGGATTATCTGTGAACGAAGGCGTACAGGATGCTCCCATCATCAATCCGTATGCAAAACCCCGCAGAACGAGAAAACATTTCACTCCAGCAGAGTATGTGGAAGGAATACTGAAAGGTGATATCTCGGTGCTTGGACAAGCTGTTACGCTGGTAGAAAGTTCACTACCGCATCATCAGGAGATAGCTCAGGAAGTGATTGAAAAATGTCTGCCCTATGCCGGAAAATCAGTACGAATAGGTATTACAGGTGTTCCCGGTGCGGGAAAAAGTACTTTTATTGAAGCGCTTGGAATGCACCTGATACATGCAGGATCCAAACTTGCTGTTTTGGCCATCGACCCCAGCAGTGAGCGCACCAAAGGAAGTATTCTGGGAGATAAAACCCGTATGGAAGAACTTTCGGTGGCCAAAAATGCATTCATTCGTCCGTCACCTTCGGCTGGTTCGCTGGGTGGTGTAGCCCGAAAAACCCGCGAGAGTATTGTGTTGTGCGAAGCAGCGGGATTTGATGTTGTATTTGTTGAGACAGTAGGGGTGGGGCAGTCCGAAACGGCTGTACATTCCATGGTCGACTTCTTTTTGCTTATACAGCTGGCCGGAACGGGCGATGAGTTGCAGGGAATAAAACGCGGCATCATGGAGATGGCCGACGGCATCGCTATCAACAAATGCGACGGCACCAATATAGAAAAATCTCAGCTGGCTCGCCGACAGTACCTGAATGCTCTGCATCTGTTTCCCCTGCCCGAATCGGGCTGGAAGCCAGAAGTGATAACCTGTTCGGCTATTGAACGAACCGGAATAGCTGAGGTTTGGCAAATGGTGCAGAACTATGTAGATTTCGTAAATGGAAACGGATATTTAGACAGGAAACGCACCGATCAATCCAAATACTGGATGTACGAAACCATCAACGAACAGTTGAAATCAAACTTTTACAACAACGAAAAAATTCAGGCATTGCTACAGGTAGCCGAAAACGAAGTGCTGTCTGATAAAATCAGTTCATTCGTTGCTGCCCGGCAACTGCTCGATGCGTATAGGGAGATGAACTGGTAAGAATGACTCCATCCTACGTAGAGGTAATTTGGTTGTTGGTTATTTGGTTATTGGTTAATGCATGATATGGAGTTTTTCAATTCATTGATTAGCAAACTTTTTATTAGTCTATAATTATGCGGGAACAAAAGTTCATTGTTTCCTGTAAGATTATTTCTCTTTTTTACATAAAATAAAACGTACAAATATGTCTAAACAACATAAATTTTCAGCATCTGACAAAATGAGTGATTTGATAAATGAGAATCATTCATTGTTATTGGTTATCAGTCGTTTTGGGTTGTCTCTTGGATTTGGTGACCAGACTGTAAAAGAGGTGTGTATTGCCAATGGAATTGATTGCAATACATTTCTGGCCGTAGTGAATTTCTTAACCGAAGATAATATTGAGGTTGATTATGATTATGGTGACATTTCCATCGTATCTGTCATTAATTACCTGAAAAATGCTCATTCTTATTTTCTTGAATTCAAACTACCCCAAATTCGGAATAAGCTGATTGAGGCTGTGAATAATCAGGACCAGAGCATCCCGTATAGTTCAATATTTCTGAAATTTTTTGATGAATATGTTATGGAGGTCAGAAAACATATGGAATACGAAGACAAAGTAACTTTTCCTTATGTTCTAAAACTGCTGAATGGAGAAAAGGTCTCAAATTACACAATCGCTGTTTTCAGAAATCATCACAACGATATAGAATCGAAACTTGTAGAACTGAAAAATATACTTATAAAGTACTATCCCGATAACGGGAACAGCTATTTGCTGACCGAAGTCCTGTTTGATATCTTTTCGTGTGAAATGGACCTGGCTACACATAATCAGGTGGAAGACTTTCTGTTTATTCCGGAAGTGGAAGCTGTTGAACGTAAAATCAAGATGAAATTATGAACAGCAATCAATTGATAATTGCCATTGTTGAACCATCGGTAATCATTCGAACCGGCATTTCGGCGGTATTAAAACGGGTTCCCGGTTACAGAATTCAACCCGTTGAAATCATTACGATTGATTCGATGAACCACTATCTGAATATGCATAAACCGGATATCTTAATTGTCAATCCATCTTTCTGGGGGTATTTTGATATAGCTAAAATAAAAGCAGAAACAGACAATGCCAAACTCAAATGCATTGCATTGGTTTATTCAGCTATTGATGAGAATTTGTTGCGCAATTACGATGACCGGTTAAGTATTTATGATACCGTTGATCAACTGAAAGAGAAACTGGACAAACTTTTCAATACATCACTGACTGAAAATGCCGATGAGCAAAACACCCTGAGTGTACGCGAGAAGGAAATAATTACGGGTGTGGTGAGGGGGCTTACCAATAAGGAAATAGCGAAAAGTCTGTTTCTTTCGACCCATACGGTGATAACGCACCGGCGTAACATTGCCCGAAAACTGGAAATACACAGTACTGCCGGACTTACCATTTATGCCATTATGAATAAATTGATTGAGCTGGATGACATAAAGCAAAACCCGCTTATATGATAGAAAGGCAATTTAGTTGTAATCAACATATAAAATGCGATTTAAATGATTTTGAATTAGAATATACCTACATATAGCTACCTGTTTCATGCCGAATAGTTATTAATAGTGATTTGTGAGTTGATTTTACCGAAGTACTTTTGTCGGAAAGAAATCAACAAAAATATTCACGCATGAAATTAATATACAAGTCAACATTCATAGTCGCTTTTGCAGCCAATATCATTACAGGTGGAGTTTATGCTCAGAATAACAACGAGGAAGTAATAGTGAATTCACCTTTCTCCTTTGAAGCTTCGTATACAGGTGATTTGGTGAGAAATTTTAAGGGTGGTATTAAAACCGGAACAGCCTATTTGGGCTTAGCCAATCTTAAAGCCGGATTTGACACCGAAAAAGCCAGGTGGTGGAAAGGCGGACAATTGTTTGTAAACGTTGGTAACACTCACGGAGGCGAACCATCAGCCACACTGGTTGGCGATTTTCAGGGAATATCCAACATCGAAGCCGGAGATCTGACCTTTATGTATGAACTTTGGTATAAACAAAGCATCGGGAAGTTGGATTTTACTGTGGGTTTACAGGATCTGAATGCGAATTTTGCTGTCAGCGAAAACGGTGCACTTTTTACTAACAGTTCATTTGGAATTCATTCCAGTATTGCCGACAATATTCCTTCTCCCATTTTTCCCTTAACGGCATTAGGAGTAACATTTCAATACAAAATATCAGATACTTTCAACTGGCAGGTTGCCATTTTTGACGGCACACCTGATGATTTTGAGAATAATCCGTATAACATTAACTGGAAGCTAAGCAAAGATCAGGGATATTTAGCTGTATCTGAATTTCAAATCAACAAAAGCCTGATAAAAGGGCGGAATGCAAGTTATAAACTGGGCGGATACTATCATCAGCACAACGATGAGATAGACCGGGAACAAAAAAATGGCGGTTTATATTTTGTAGGCGACCAACAGCTAACCAGCAACTTATCACTTTTTGGTCAAATGGGATATAGCCCCAAAAAACACAACAATCACAATCATTATTACAGCCTCGGGATGAATTTTAAGGAATTGTTCAATAACCGACCCGAAGATCAATTCGGAGTGGCGGTAAATTACGCACAAATTGACGGCAACGACATTGGCAGTGAAACAGCTATTGAAATGACCTATCATTACCAGCTTTGCGAAAATATCTATCTGAGACCTGATATTCAATACATCATCAATCCGGCCGGAACAGACAGTAAACTGGAAAATGCATTAGTCGGATTTTTACGATTCGGAGTAAATTTTTAGAATGATGATTAATGCAAAAATGAGGTAATCTCACCTCTCCTGTTGAATAACGAATTTTTATGTTTATGTGATAACTTAGACAGTTGTCGAGCACATTTATTCTGAAAATCAAATATTTGTCAAATTATTTTTTTTACGAATAAGTTGGATAATCCTACTAAGAGCTTGATTGGCAATCTCACCCTCTTTGCATTCTTATTATTTGAATACCAATGAAATATTTAAAATAATAACATTATTTTTGTGCTAATATCTTTCAACAGCATTGTTCAGCATTATTAATTAAACTCAATTTGCCGCCTAAATTTGGACTGGAGTAAAACTTCAACTTGCCTGGTTGTAAGATAAACCTAAAATTTGAATAAATAATTTGCCGGTGTATCCTTAATTTGCGCAACAGATAGAGAAAAATTAACGCATATCGAAGTCTCAATAATGCCTAAGTCAAAGAGAAAAGTATTACCGAATAATAAATATTGAATTATGCAACCCGATGATCTTTCAAAACAAATAAGTTTCATTAAGGAAATTGACAAAATCAAGTACATTCAGCGCAAGACAAAACTATTCAACAGCGACCGACCGGAAAATGATGCAGAGCATAGCTGGCATTTGGCAATGATGACGATTGTGCTTGCCGAACATGCTGATACTCCCATTGATGTGCTCAAGGTTGTAAAAATGGTTTTGATTCATGATATTGTGGAGATTGATGCCGGAGATACCTTTATCTATGACACAACGAAAAGTCATACGAACACTGACAACGAACTCATGGCAGCAAAACGAATTTTTGGACTTCTACCCGGGGAGCAGGCGGATGAATTCATTGCAATCTGGGAAGAATTTGAGGCGGGGGAGACCAATGAGGCTAAATTTGCAAAATCAATGGATCGGTTGGAACCGCTCTTACAAAACACCTCAAACGATGGCGGTACCTGGAAGGAATTTGACGTGGACTACCAACAGGTATATGAGAAAAAGAAAGTCATTCAGGACGGTTCCACATCCCTGTGGAAGTATGCCGAAAACTTAATCAACGAAAGTGTGGAGAAAGGCATCCTGAAAAAGAAGAAAAGCAGTTGAAAACCAAAAGAAACAAATTAAAAAATCCGTGTAAATCCGCGTTACGAAGTATCCGCGTCATCAGCGTTTCAATAAATAAAACACGGATAAAATAGAACGCGGATAACACGGATGTAAACAACGCTGATAATCACGGATAAGAAATAATTGATTAATAAGCCTCCTTATAAATCGGTGTAAATCCGCTTTACGAAGTATCCGCGTCATCAGCGTTTCAACAAATAAAACACGGATAATCAAAAATAGATGCCATGGAATTATTACACAAAGAATTAACTGACAGGATACTTCAAGTATTTTACGATGTATATAATGAATTAGGATACGGTTTTCTTGAAAGGGTTTATCAAAATTCTTTATTTTTAGAATTGATATCACGAGGCTTTAAAGTAAATGCACAAAAGCAGATTAAAGTACATTACAAAGGCGTTGAGGTAGGCGAATACTATGCTGATTTGCTCGTTGATGACCTTGTTATTTTAGAATTAAAGGCAACAGAGTATGTTGTACAGGAATTTGAATGGCAATTAATCAATTATTTTAAAGCTACTGATATAGAAGTTGGATTATTGCTTAATTTTGGAGTTAAACCAAAATTCAGGAGAAAAGTATTTGAAAACAACAGAAAAAAATAATCAATCAATAATAATCAGCGTACCAAAAATTAGAACGCGGATAACGCGGATGTAAACAACGCGGATCATCGCGGATAAGACAAATTAAAAAATCCGTTTCAATCCGCGTTACGAAGTATCCGCGTCATCAGTGTTCCATAAAATCTTATTTCAACCTAAATATCTCATCCAGCGTATACACACCCGATGCAGTATAACCGGCAGCAATGATCATTGCCTTAGCCAGTTGAGTGGCATGAATGGGACGGTATTTTCGGGCTATTCCCAGTTTGTTGAAGAAATAAACTAATTTTAAGGCAATTCGTTCACCAGTACGGTTTTCTTTCCGGTCGCCATCGAGTTGTCCGGGCCGGAAAATATGTATGTACTTAAAAGGCAGCCTTTTTACGGCCTCATCCAGTCCACCTTTCATATTCATGTAGAATGCCAGAGCACGGGGACTTACACCTGCCGCCGAAACGAGTACATACGCAGTTACTCCGTTATCCGAAGCCATCTGAGCTGTTTGATACTGGTAGGTGAAATCCACCTTGTACTGGTTGTCCTTGGTTTTAGCGTTGGCAATGGTTGTACCCATGGCAGAGAAAAGAACATCACCTTTTAGCAGTTCTTTCCAGCTTTCGGGTTTGTCGAAATCAACAATTTGTTCAGTAAGTTTAGGATGTTTCACGCCGCTTGCACGTCGCACAAAGCTTACTACTTCCGTGTAATTGTTATCTTCGAGCAATTGTCGGGTTAGTTCTGCGCCGATCATACCGGTGGAACCTATTATTAATGCTTTCTTCATTATTCTGGTTTAAATTTCCTGATCAATATGTATATCTCTGAAGCCGAGGAAGTAGAGAATTCCATCCAGTCCGATGGTTGATATGGATTGACTGGCACTTTCCTTCACCTTGGGCTTGGCGTGAAAGGCAATACCCAGCCCGGCCAGATTCAACATGGGCAAATCGTTGGCTCCGTCACCCACAGCAATGACCTGTTCAAGTTGTATTTTTTCCACCTGTGCTATCAGTTTGAGGAGCTCAGCTTTTCGTTTGCCATCGACCACATCGCCCAGATAGCGACCGGTGAGTTTTCCATCGGCTATTTCCAGTTCATTGGCATAGACATAATCCACGTCAAAGCGTTGCTTCAGGTAATTGCCGAAATAGGTAAATCCTCCGGAGAGAATGGCAATTTTATAACCGCACATTTTCAATACCGACATCAACCGGTCGGCACCTTCCATGATGGGCAGACTGCGGGCTATTTCTTCCATCACACTTACATCCAGTCCCCTGAGCAGGGCTACCCGCTGAGCAAAACTTTCGGTAAAATCAATTTCGCCGCGCATGGCCGATTCGGTGATGGCCCGGACCTGTTCGCCTACACCGGCACGGTCAGCCAGTTCGTCTATCACTTCGGTTTTTATCAGTGTGGAGTCCATGTCGAAGCAAATCAGGCGGCGGTTACGTCTGAAGATATTATCTTTTTGAAAAGAAATATCAATGCCTTCGCGGGCGGTTAGGAGCATAAACTGCTCCGAAAGCAGATTTTTATCCTTCAGTTCACCCCTAACCGACAATTCAATGCATGAACGGAGGTTTTCTTCTTGTTCGTGGAGCGATGGGCGCCCTGTAAGGCGCTTGATGGAGTCAATATTCAGTTCCTGTAAAGCCAGTTCGCGTGTAACCATGGCCAGTTGTCGTGCACCGATTTCTTTGCCCAGTATGGTGACAATGTAGCGGCTTTTACCCTGCCGGTTCACCCAGTTTTCGTAGTTCTCTTCGCTTACGGGTTTGAATCGTACATGCATATTCAGTTCGTTGCATTTGAAAAGCACTTCTTTCAGAATGTTGCCCGAATTGCTGTCATCGGGAGTTTTGAAAAGTATGCCGAGCGAAAGGCTGTGATGAATATCTGCCTGACCAATATCCAGGATGGTGGCGTTGTTATTCCCCAAAATATTGGTTATGGCGTTGGTTACTCCGGGTTTGTCTTCACCCGATATAGTAATAAGAATTATTTCACTGTTCATGATAACGCTTTTTTTCTTAAATGTAATTAATCAACTGTTTTACCGGATTCCCATATATTTATTATAAGTATCAAGCACGTTGGGAACATAGCGTATGGGTTCTTTGGCCCGAAAAAATCCATATTTGACTACCGGATCGTTGTAAAATTCCGGATCGCTTTTTTTGGCCAGATAATATTCCACACTGTCGTACCACACATGCGGATTTTTGCCGTATTTTTCGGCAAGTGCCATCGCATCCAGTATATGTGCGGGACCGCAGTTATAGCTGGCCAGTATGAATTTTATCCGTTCCTCTTTATCGGCAATTTTTCGGTAAATCATATTCAAACTTTTAATGTATTCCACGCCTGCTGCAATATTTTTCTCCGGATTTTCAATTTCGTACTGATCGACCCCGAAGTCAAGGGCAGTCTGAGGCATCAACTGCATAATACCTTTGGCACCGGCCCACGAAACTACGGTGCTGTCGTAGCCCGACTCTACGAAAGCTAATGCTGCCAGTAATTGCCAGTCCCAGCCGATATCTTTAGCGTGTTTTTTGAAAATATTGTCGTAGGGTGATATGGAACCTTTGGGAATTGGTATTTTTTTGAAAGCAAAATATGGATTTTTCTCCCAATATTTCCCGTAAAGTTTTTCTTTCAGATAGTTGGTGGCATCCAGCTTACTCCATGCCCCGATGGAGTCTCTCAGTGCGCTGTCATCTTTGCGCACAAGCCAGCCGTTGCGCTGACTGAACCCGATGGGAATGCGGCAATCCAGTGTACGGTTGAATATTTTTTGCAGTAATGCTTTATTGCGGTATGCTATGGTGTATTTTATTTTATTTGCTGCCACCTGAAGCATCAGATCATCGGTATTAAGTGTGTCGTTGGTTTTGATTATGATGCCTCCGCCTATTTCTTCGTTCAGGGCTTCGAGCCGCTCGTGATCAATGCTGTGTTTTTTTACCCATACCTCTTTCCCTGTCAGCTCTATGGGGTCCGACACCGCATCGCGTCCCATCATTTGAACCAATACGAGGTACGAATCGTCATGCGCGAAAACAAAATTAAATTCCTGTTTCAATGCCTTGGTTTCGTAGGTAGTATAAATGGCCAGATCGGCTTTTCCGGTGCGGAGATAGTCGGTCATTTCCCGGTCATTTTTTGCAACTTCCACTTTCAGTGTCAAATGCAGGTGTGCGGCCAGGTTTTGGGCCAGTTCGTAATCGTAACCCAGAACTTCGTCACGGTAAATGAAGTATGATGTGGCTCCGTACTGAGTTACAACATGCAGTGTATCTTTCGGGAAAATATTTTTTTGAAGGGCTTTACCATCTGTCACAGCATATTTTTCGGGTTCGTTGGTTAATTTACAGCTCATCAACAAACCTGATATAAACAGTAAGGCTATCCAAAATTTACATTTCATACCCGGATTAAATGTGTTGTACGTTTTCGGAGCTAATGATTTCGTGTCCGTTCATTCTGAGCCAGACTTGCGCCGTTGCCAGTACATCCTTCTGGCAATAGGCTGCGATGCGGGGCAGGTTATTTTCCTTGTAATACACACGTGCCACCTGACTGCCGTCAATATCATCCTTGGGCGATGGAATTCCAAATACAGCTGTGAGCAATCTGAGCGAAGTATAATTTTTATAATCACCGAATTTCCAATAGTCCAGGGTATCCATCAGATTTACCTCCCAGGGTTTGCGGTTGTTTATTTGCAGCTGCAGGGGCATGGGCAGATTATTTATCAACATCCTGCGACAAATGTAAGGTATGTCAAACTCCTTTATATTATGTCCGCAAAAGTTATAATCGGGATATTTTTCCAATAACTGGCTGAAGTCTGCAAGTACGCGGATTTCGTCATCATCAGCAAAAGATTTGGTGCGGAAAAACCGTTCATTGTTTTTTGTGAAAAGAAATCCCACCGAAATGCAGATAATCCGTCCAAATTCGGCATAAATCCCGGCACTGTTTTCGAATGCCTGAGCCGGCGTAGTATCGTCGTTGTACTTTTCGGGCATCCGTTTTTGCAACGATCTGAATTTTTCATCCCACAAGTGCTGTAGTTCTTCGTTCATTTCGGAGTAGCAACTCGTCATTGGCACCGTTTCTATGTCGATAAACATGATTTTCTGAAGCAGTGGGTTCATATTTGGTGTTTTTCTAAAATAATTTATAAAACTACGGGATGAGACAATCTGTTTTCAGTGGTGTAGAACAAACTATCGCTCTATTTCTTGTTCAGATTATTTTCAATGTATTTGGTCAGAATGTCAATAGCAATATGATTGTTGCCTCCCTGCGGTATGATCAAATCGGCATAGCGTTTGGTGGGTTCGATAAACTGCTGATGCATCGGTTTTACGGTCTGTTCGTAGCGTTCCATCACTTTATTTACCGATCGGCCCCGCTCTACGATGTCGCGGTTGATGACGCGTATGAGGCGGTCGTCGGGGTCGGCATCCACAAACACTTTGAGATCCATCATTTTGCGAAGTTCAGGATTGCACAACACGAGTATTCCTTCCACTATCACCACGTCGCGCGGATTCACTGTTATTGTTTCGTCAGCGCGGGTACAGGTGAGGTAGGAGTAGATGGGTTGTTCTACTGAATGTCCTTTACGCAGTTCCTTCAGGTGTTTTGTCAGCAGATCGAATTCAATGGATTCGGGATGGTCAAAGTTTATTTCCAGTCGTTCTTCGAGCGGCAGATGACTGCTATCTTTGTAATATGAATCCTGTGGTAAAAGAACTACTTCGCCTGCAGGAAGGCGTTCAACTATTTTTCGTACTACAGTGGTTTTGCCCGATCCGGTGCCACCTGCTATTCCAATTATTAACATATGTCTTGTTTGATTGATTTCAGTGCACTAAAATAGTAAATATAGATTGAAAAATGAGCATTGTGGGACAAAAAAAATGAAATTTGTAAGTTATAATTGATTTTTCGGTGGGAATAAACCGCCGAAGCTTGTACTATAGTTTCATTTATTTTCTATTTCGAAAATGTAAAAAGGTTCCATCGGACAACTAAAAATATTCAAAAACAATCAAGTTTTATGACATTTTCAAGTTAATCGGATAAGAATGATTATCTTTGCGGAAATTTTTAAAACCAAATTTGAAAATATAAACTTATGAGTCGAATATACAGCGTAATTACCGGTTCAGGCAGTTATGTACCTCCCAAAACAGTTCTAAATTCAGATTTCATTTCCAACGAATTTTACGATACCAACGGCGAAAAACTGACTACACCAAGCAGTCAGATTGTCAGTAAATTTATGGAAATAACAACCATAAGCGAACGACGATATGCTGATGAAAATCAGAAAACCTCTGACCTGGCGCTGATTGCTTCTCAAAAAGCGATAAAAGAAGCTGGTATTGACAAAGAAGA
>CALMZF010000258.1 GCA_937870645.1 uncultured Paludibacter sp.
CAGAACCCGTTTTAATGCCTGGAAAGACAAAATCAACGTTACAGCAAGCATCGGGCACCGCACCGGCAACCTGAGCGATACGGCCAGCCGCACCTCGCAGTTGATAGCCAATGCCAATGTGTTTGCACAGTTCAACGACCATCTCAGCCTGAATACCAGCTACAACAATTTTGGGTTTCAGACGGCCGGTTTGCTGGGCGTTCGCAATGTAGGCCACGATCTGGAGTTTAATCCCACCTACAGTTGGTACAATACCAGCATGAGCCATTTGCTGAGCCTTACTTACAACTGGAGCAAATACGACGAGAAAGCCTATAACTACTCATTAATTACGAATAATAACAGTCATTCGGCTCTTCTGATGTATGTTCCCTCTATATTAAGCAAACCCAATTTCAGCACCGATGCCAGCATTATGTATTACC
The DNA here is from genome assembly GCA_937870645.1 of uncultured Paludibacter sp. GTDB lineage: Bacteria > Bacteroidota > Bacteroidia > Bacteroidales > Paludibacteraceae > UPXZ01. The sequence continues at coordinate 426 of CALMZF010000258.1, forward strand.
GGAACACTACCAATCCGGGCAACAACACGCTGAGCATCTGGACGTATGCCGTGAGTGCCGGACAGAATTTTGTGAAACAAAAACTGAATGTCAAATCACAGTTGCAATACAATGTGACGACCATGGATTCTCTCACTCCCAGCAAAAATGTGATGCTGATACTCAGCGCCGACTGGAACCTGGCCAAGCGCCTTTCGTGGAATAATAGTCTAACTGTGAACCTGCTCAAATACGGCAATGAACTGACGCCGCCTCCAACGTTGCTTGGTGCCCGTTATTTTGAGAATACGCTGAAATCAGCTTTGATTTATCGGTTTGGTAACTAAATGACATTTATACAATAAAAGTATTATGAACAATATAAGAAAATACACGTTGCTGATATTCACTCTGATAAGTATTTCAGTTGCCGCTCAACTCAATCTGAATATCAATATTACCTACCCTGCGCCGTCCTATCTGAGCGATTGGGCGTATACAAAATCGGGTGTAGCCACATTGGTACTTAATCAGGAAAATCAGTTGTTGAAAATAAAATTTCAAACTCAGCTGCAAACGTTGGACGGCACCCCGGTTGCTACCAGCAACAATGCAAATGCTGCCACCTACAGCATTCGTACGGGTGCCAATGTGTTTTCGCTCGACAAATTGTTGCAGCTCGAAAATCTGCAATTCACCGACGGAAATATTATCCGCAGCATTCAAACCTCCGGTAAATTACCTGCAGGCAATTATCAGTTGTGCATTCAGGTGTTGGGAAGCATTGCCGGCACTACCCGTGAGATTGAAATGCTCAAAGTGCCTGTTTGCCGCCCCTTTACACAAGCCGGTTATCAATTGCCAAACTTACTCACACCGCTGGACAAAACCTGGCTCGATGCCGCAACGGCTAAATCGGTCATTACTTTCCGGTGGAGTTCCATTGTGCCACGCACGCAGGAGCATGTGACCTATCGCTTGCAGGTTTACGAAGTAAAAGACGACCAACTGCCCATGCAGGCGCTGAGAAGTAATATGCCGATATTAAACACAGATGTGGTAAATACGCAATACATCTGGCGTCCACAACTCGACTTTAGCGGACAGGAAGGCTACGTGTTTATCTGGACTATACAAACCCTTGATAGTAAAGGAAATCCTGTTAGTACTGCCGATGGATTAAATCTGGGCTGGAGCGAACCGCAGGTGTTTGGAGTATGCAACAAAACAAAAGGTGAAAATCCGGAAGAAGCATGCGGGAACGGGAGAAAGCTGGAATAAGACCCCAAGCCAAACTCTATTTTTTCCTTTTCCTTTCTCCTTTAGGAGAAAGTCTCCGTCAACTGACGGAGGATAGAGGCCGGGGATGTGAAGACATTATTTAACTGTCAAAAATAATATAAAGATTATCTGCAAAGTGTACAAAAGAAATACTTTTCCGCCCCCAACCCTCCCGAAATATATTCGGGACAAGCTCTGAAGGGGGCTGTAACAGTATAAAACGTAAAAACGTTTTTACGTTTTACAATCAGAAAGTCCCCTTTAGGGGATTTAGGGGCTAAACTGTATTTAATGCGGATAATCATATAATATAATTTCTTCTTTGATTATAAGAACTCAGAATTATTGTATCCAATAAAACAATTACAAAATGATTTACTCTGGAAGTCTCATTCTTATTCCCCCCTGCCTGCAGCAGGCAGGCTTTAGGGGGCTAGGGGGCAGGGATTTAGGGGGCTGATCAGTTAATATACACACAATTATGAAACATATATTTCTATCCATATTCCTGATGATGGCTATGTTCGGTCTACAGGCGCAAAGTCTGAAACCGGTGAAGAAACCGGGTATCGGTCTGCATTTTTTCTACAACGATGTGGAAACGGCTCAGCGTATTTCGGCCACCAGCCTGAGTGATGTGCTCAAAACCGGTAACTGGAACCGTGTCAACAACATGCAGGGCGGTTTTGGGTTGGATTACCTGCAGGGACTTACTCCCAATATCGATCTGATTGGCACTTTCAATGGCAGTTGGGCTGACTATCTGCAACCGTCGGGAGCATATTACGGCAGCAGTAACTTTTTGCTCGATGTGAGTGCCGGTGCACATCTTAAATTGCTGAGCGACAAATCTCCGGTTTCTCCTTTTCTGTTGCTAAAAGCTAATTATCAAAAATACAAAGAGTTGAATGGGTTCAGTGTAGCTCCCGGTGCGGGATTACAATTTTCGTTGTGGAACGAAAGTTTTGTACTTGCTACGATTGAGTACCGCAAATCATTAAGCAGTTCGATAAGCAATCAGCTGTATTACAGTATCGGTTTTGCCACCCATATCGGGAAGCCAAAACCAAAACCGGCACCCGTTGTTGTTCCTCCTCCGCCTCCGGTTGTGGAAAAACCCAAGCGGATAAGCGATATCAACATTTCAGTGGCCGATGAAGCGACCGGACAGCCTTTGCCGTATGTGGAAGTGACGTTGAGCGGACCGGAAGGCAAAAAGCTGAACGGCGTAACCGATGCCAACGGACAGGTTACATTCAATCAGCTGACTGAAGCTGATTACACGGTACAGGGCATGCTCAATAATATCAATACCACGAGCCGGAATATTGCCAAATCAGATTTTGAAGCAAAGACAATCAATGTAAATCTCTCGCACAACGACCCGCGCTTTACACTTTCGGGAGTGGTGATAAATAAAACCCGTAATTTGCCCGAAGGCGGAGCAGAAATTAAAGTGACAAACCTCTCCAAAAACAGTCTGACCACCAAACAAAGCAAAACCGGAGATGGAACATTCCTTGCCCAGCTGGAAGCCGAAAGTGATTTCACCGTTGTGGGTAAAAAAGCGGATTACATTTCGAATATTGAGAAAGTTAGCACCAAAGGACTGAACCGCAGTGCTACCCTGTATGTAAAACTGGAACTGGGAATAGAAGAAGCCAAAGTGGGACAAAGCATTGTACTGAATAATATCTATTTCGAAACCGGTAAATCGCTGATTAAAGCCGATTACTCTACTGATCTGGACAAACTCATCCAGTTTCTGAACGACAACCCCGCAACCCGGCTCGAGATACAGGGACACACCGACAATACCGGCAGTGTTGCCCTAAACAACAAACTCAGTCAGGCACGTGCCGAAAGTGTGGTGAAATACCTCAACCAAAAAGGCATTGCCACTGACCGGTTAACAGCCAAAGGTTATGGGCAATCCATGCCGATAACAACCAACTTAACCGAAGAAGGTCGGCAGAAAAACCGCCGGGTGGAAATGAAGGTGATACAGTAAAGACAAGGTAAGTCGTTAAGCATATATCAGGACATTACGGTTATTATATCAGGACATTGCGGTTATTAAAACCGCATTGTCCGTAAAATGCTCTTTTCTTTCTTCTTTATTACGCACAATGCGGTTGGAACCGCAATGTGCTACATCGAACCGCAATGTGCTTCTTTCAGGACATTGCGGTTATTAAGACCGCATTGTCCGTCAAATGTTCTTCTATGTACGTACAATGCGGGTGGAACCGCAATGTGCTTATCGGACCGAAATGTGCTTAATATTTATAGAAAATCTTCGTCCAATTTTTCAATTAAAAGCTTATTTGTAATAAACTCAATAT
>CALMZF010000259.1 GCA_937870645.1 uncultured Paludibacter sp.
TGCGGCAATAGCTCAGTTGGCAGAGCGTTGGCTTCCCAAGCCGAAGGTCGCGGGTTCGAGCCCCGTTTGCCGCTCCACACTATTAAAAGAGGCTTCCCTACAAGGAAGCCTCTTTTTATCAGGATGAAAGATGTTTTAGAAACAGATTATAGATGAAAAATGATCTTCATAACAAATTCCTTATTTCCACTTAATCCCTTTTTTCTTCCTCTTCCTGCCAAATACCATAATATTCAGTGTGATGAGCGGCAGAAAAATGTCGAGCAGCAGAATAGACAGGTAGAAACGCTGCTCTCCAAGTTGTTTAGCCGATTTGTTGATGATAATGGCCTGTATCAGGTAGCGCACCAGAAAAATAAATCCGGCGGCAGCAATGCTTATCCAGTTGCCGAAAAGTCCTACGAAGATCAGAGAGAGATAAAATAGTGCCCGGCTGACAGGTTCGGTGGTCAACCGGAGTTTGCTTGCAGCGTTGTATTGATCAGAAACCGACAGATGGCGTTCTTTCTGGATAAACCATTGTCTGAATGTCTTTTTTGGTTCTGACCAGGTCACACTTTCGGGCGAAATCTCTACGGCTGTATTTTCGCTGGTAGCACCACGGTTTATCATCAGGTCATCGTCGCCCGACTGCAGATGAAGGGTTGATGCAAAGCCTTTCATTCTGAAAAATGTGGCGCTCCGGTAAGCCAGATTGCGTCCCACACCCATGTATGGTCTCCGGGCAATGGCCATGCCCATGTATTGCAGGGCGATAAACAGCGTGTCGTATTTGATAAGTATGTTCAGCAGCCCTTTTTTCTTCAGGTAGCCGCCGTAACCCAGCACAAATTCTGTGGCAGGTGTGAAATTTCTAGCCATGGAAGCTATCCAGTTTCTCCCCTCAGGCATGCAATCGGCATCGGTGAACAGGAGCAAATCGTATCGGGCTGCTTTTATTCCGAGTGTAAGCCCCAGTTTCTTGGTACTCATGTTGGTGGCGCCGGCCGGTACAAAGGTGGTGTGCAGGTTTGGATATTGTTTGGTCATCAGTGACAGGTAATCGTCGGTGTAGTCCATCGAAGCATCATTCACCACAATGACTTCATATTCGGGATAATCCTGTTCGAGTATCAGGGGCAGAAATTTACGGAGATTTTCCTCTTCGTCGCGGGCACAAATTACGACAGATACGCCCGGCTGCTGGTTCAGAAACTCAACTTTGCCTTTTCGGATGTGACGACGGTGGCGCAAAATTCCGGCAAAATACCTCAGGTAATAGTACAACTGAAATCCGAATGCGACCAGCAATACAAGCAACCAGCTCAATTCAACGATAGTAAATCGTATTTCCCCAATATTCATATTCAATCTTAAAAAAAAACAGAAACCGGTGTAATAATTCTAATCAATAAAAAAGGCAAACAAATTATCAGATTTTATCCGATGTATAGGCTTTTGGCAATGCCCGCAGGTTGTACTGCGAAGCCATAATTTCACCGTAAGCACCTGCCGAACGAATAGCAATAATATCGCCCCGTCGGGTTTTATTGAGGTAACAATCCTTATCGAATACATCCGACGATTCGCAGATGGGACCTACCACATCATACTGCTCCACCGGTAAATCCGAACTCAGATTTTCAATCCGGTGATAAGCCTGATAGAGGGCGGGACGGATCAAATCGGTAAATCCGGCATCGAGGATTACAAAATTCTTAGTTGAACCTTCCTTTACGTACAATACCTTCGAAATGAGGCTGCCGCATTGAGCCACCACCGATCGTCCCAGTTCAAAGTGAAGTGTCTGACCCGGAAGGAGATTAAAATGCTCCTTGAAAGTCCGGAAATACGTTTCGAATTCCGGTATCGGGAAGTGGTTGGGGTGCTCGTAGTTAATGCCCAGGCCACCGCCAACATTAATATGCTGAACGATAATATTTTTCGAAGCAAAAGTATCTTCAATTTCGGAAATACGCACACACAGATTGTGGTAAGCCGTCATATCGGTAATCTGCGAGCCGATGTGAAAATGTATGCCAATCATGCGGATATTTTTCAGGTCGGGCAACACGTTGATAACCTTATCAATATCTTCCATATTGATACCGAATTTATTCTCGTTCAGTCCGGTGGTGATGTAGTTGTGCGTGTGAGCATCCACATTTGGATTGATGCGCAGTGCTACCGATGCTGTTTTATTTTTTGCAGCAGCCAGTTCGTTGATCACTTCCAGCTCGGGCACAGATTCTACATTGAAACAGAAAATGTCATTTTCAAGTGCCAGATTTATTTCCCAGTCGGCTTTACCCACTCCTGCAAAAACTATTTTGGACGATGGAATACCGGCATTAACAGCAGCCTGAACTTCTCCGCCACTCACGCAGTCGGCGCCCAGCCCGGCTTCTTTGATAATTTCAAGAATTTCGGGATTAACATTGGCTTTGAGGGCGTAATGCACTTCAAAGTTATGACCTGCGGTAAGTTGGTTTATTTCTTTCAATGTATCGCGAAGCACATTTAAGTCGTAATAATAAAAGGGCGTCGGGATATTTTTGAATTTATCGATGGGGTATTGTGCCTTTAACATAATCTGCTGTAAATTTATTTCTTAAAAAACCGATAAGTTTTATTGGCTTACCGGTTTTTTTATTTGTTTAATAGAATAATGCCTGACTTAACTGGTTGAGTGCTCGTTTCTTGTCTTCCGATTTTACCAGAATGGAAATGTTGAAGTTGCTTCCACCATAGGATATCATCCGGATGGGTACGTCTTTGAGTGCATCCACCACTTTTGCCTGGAAACCAACCGTTTCGTAAGGCAGATCGCCCACCACACAGATGATTACCATGTCACTATCAACGGTAACGGTACCAAATTTTTTCAGATCGTTCAGGATTTCATCCAGTCGTTTGGTGTTGTCGATAGTCACCGATACACCCACTTCGGAAGTGGTAATCATATCGATGGAAGTCTGATTGCTTTCAAAAATTTCGAACACTTTGCGCAGGAAACCGTGTGCCAGCAACATACGTCCGGATTTGATCTTGATAGCAGTGATGCCGTCCTTGGCTGCCACAGCTTCAATCACTCCTTTGCGCGATTTGTTGGATATCAGTGTACCCGGTGCTTCGGGGTCCATGGTATTGAGCAACCTTACCGGGATGTTATTGAGTTTGGCAGGGAGAATACAGGTGGGATGCAAAATTTTTGCACCGAAATAGGCCAGCTCGGCAGCTTCCTCGAAGTGCAGGTAGGGAACGGGTTTTGTGTCCGGTACTATGCGCGGATCGTTGTTGTGCATTCCGTCAATATCGGTCCATATCTGAATTTCCTGCGCTTTGACAGCCGCACCTACCAGCGAAGCAGTATAATCGCTTCCGCCGCGCTGAAGGTTGTCAATTTCTCCGTAGAAGTTACGGCAGATATATCCCTGTGTGACATAAATTTCTTTATCGGGAGTTTCGGAAAGAATTTTTTTCAGATTTTCGGCGATAAATGCCACATCGGGTTCTGCATTTTTGTCAATGCGCATATAGTCCAGTGCCGGAATGAGTGCGCTGTTCACACCGGTTTCTTCCAGGTAAAGCTGAAACATGGCTGTCGACAGCAATTCGCCCTGAGCCAGTATGGCTTTTTCTTCAAATACGGTAAATACGCTTTTTGAGAAAGAACGCAGAAAATCGAAGTGACTAAGAATAATTTTATCCGCTTCCGAAACTTTGGCTGATGAACTGTAGAGTTCCTGAGCTACATCGTAATATTTATTTTCCAGAATGTTGATTTTTTCTAACGCTCCGGAGGTATTCCCTTTATAAAAATAATCGGCAATTTCTACCAGATTATTTGTTGTGCCGGACATGGCCGACAGCACAACAATCTTTTGTTCACCGTCACAAATTAGCTTAGCTACATCCTTCATGCGGGCTGCCGAACCTACAGAAGTTCCACCGAATTTAAGTACTTTCATTTTTTCTGATTTATAAATGTTTATCCTAATGAAAATTGAGTGCAAAAATAACACTTTTTTTATAAATAAGAGTGATTTGGTTTTCCCGTTATTTGAGTTAATTTTGCAAAACGATAATGATAATGCCGTATTAGTTGACAAAATGCCTTTTTTGCAATTAAAAAAAGGAAACCCATTGCTGAATTTCCTTTTTCGGGGTGGAAAACGGGGCTCGAACCCGCGACCTTCGGAACCACAATCCGACGCTCTAACCAACTGAGCTA
>CALMZF010000260.1 GCA_937870645.1 uncultured Paludibacter sp.
ACAGACACCCGCAAAGGCGACGTCATTTCTACGATATCGGAGTGAATGCAGATGCGCTGATAAAAGGAGCCGAGAAAATAGATTCGAGAAATTATATACTCATAGCACGCACTATCCGGTTGCAATCGACTTTATTCACTACCGATGCATTTGGTGATATGCCGCTTTCGCAGGTTTATCAATCCAATTCGCCATCGTACGATACGCAGGAATCGGTATATGAGTGGATGTACAAAGAATCCGATGAATTAATAGCTCTCTATGATAATCCCGAATGGATAAGCTATAAAAATAACCGCACGATTTCCGTACTCCAGGACCGGCTGTTTGGTGGTGATATGGAGAAATGGCGTGCTTATGCCAAGGCACTGAAAGCGCGACTTTTACTCCGAATGATCCCCAACTGGAAAAACACTCCGGAAAATTGTCAAAAAATAATGGATGCTGCGGATGCAGCATTGAATGACCCGTCGTACACCGACGCACTCTACAGGTACGATGGCGGCTCTACCGAAAAAAACTGCCCCTGGGGACCGGCTCAACCGAAACTTAATCTGGGCTGGGCGCAGGCACGTGAAAATCTGCTTACCGATGCCATTCCGTCCAAGTTTTTCGCCTATGCGCTGCTGAGCGTATATGCCAGCCCGCGACAGACCATCGGAATGTCGCTAGACCCGCGCGCCGAGCAACTGATGACACCCCGTCTGGACGATAAAAACGCAAATACAATCCGGTATATTGAAAATAACATCGGTATGCCCGCCACCATGAAAATAACCTACTATCCGGATTTGTACGCTTTACAGGGCGGCAATCCCTATACCCGGAACAACGGTTACATCATGCTGATGTCCAAAGAAGAACTCCTGTTTATCAAAGCCGAAGCTCAATACTGGAAAGGAGACAAGGAAGGCGCTTACAATACCACCGTAGATGCAGTAAAACTGAATATGCGACGGGTGGGAGTGAAAATGGATGACCCCAATATGAAGCCGTTTATTGATCGTTTCTTCTCAATTCGATTGCCCGGTGCAGCCACCTTTACCATTGCTGATCTGATGCAGCAAAAGTACGTGGCCATGTACCTTCAACCCGAATTGTGGACCGACGTGAGAAGGTACAACTACAGCAGCAAAAATAACGGAATAGCTTATGATGGAGTATTTGTGTATCATGTTACACGCATTCACGATGGAACCCGGAACGTTAATCCAACCAATTTCAGCCAGGAATATTCACTGACAAGACCCTTTAACCTGTATGCAGCTTACTGGATTGACAAACCGGATAATTTTGGCGTAAATGCAAAATTTTCGCCTAACGCATGGATCACCCGCTTAAACTATGACCCTGAAACCGAAGATAAATACAATCGTAAAGAACTGGAACGGTTAGGAGCCTATAAAAATCCCGAATGGTTGCGAAAAAGAATGATATGGGCTTATAAAAATAATAATTTTGTTACCTCGGCCGATCCCGATATTGAATGGAAATAAACCTGTAAATGAATAAGATATGAAAACGAAATACAATATAATTTTCATGATGGCAATAAGTCTCTTATTTATTGCCTGCGAAAAACATGATATGATGGACAACGATGTGATAGTGGGTCAAATGGCGCCGCAGGTTTATTGGGAGCCTGCCAGCAGCACAGTCAAAGCCGGTGAAAATGTACCTTTTATGGTTCAGTATTACACTACCACTACCGAAAATATTGATCGCCTGGAGGTTTGGTACAATATTATTGAAGATGAAGCAAAAGCAGTGTCAAGTCCGTGGGTATCAACTTTTACCTATAGCGTTACTTCCAATAAGTCACTTGAAAAAAGAGTTTCACAAAAAATATCGACTTATGCTCACGAACCCAATTCCTGGAATGATTCGGTACGGGCATTCATGTTTAAGACCACGTTCCCAACGAGTAATACGCTGGCATCGGTAACCTGGAGTAAACCGGGCACATTCGACAATGATAAAATGGTGAAATACTTCGGAACCACTTTCATGACACAATTCAAGGATAGCCTCTTCAAACTTATGAAGCCCAAGGATTTTCAGAAAATGTATTTAGGACTGAATTTGCTGGATAATTTTAAGATATACATTGATTCTGTGAAAAATGAGAATACCGGCGGATGGGATTATGTATTTCCAAAAGATTTACAAGGCAACAGAACCGTTCCAAAAACACTCGTTGATTTGTATGCCACTATTCCTTTTTCCGATATAATTTTTAATAAAACCACCAACGTATATGATGTGGATTATTCGCGTTCGTACCGAATAAATGCAAATATTAAGGCATTTGACAAAAAAGGAGTTGCCGGTCTGGGAATTGTAAAGGAAATTTCACTCAATTAAAATAAAACGACGGTTATGAAAATAATACATTACTTTTTGTCGCTATTCATCGCGCTGATATTTTTTTCCTGCGTGGACAATGACCCGGTTATTGAAGAATTACCCAATCCGGATATAGCTTTTAATTACTCAGTGATTGATGCCGAATACCAAATTGACTATTATGTGGGAGCCAATATCGAGTTTGTCAGTTCTTCGGTGGCACCCGGTGAGTGCAGCTGGGATTTTGGCGACGGAACAATGGCAACCGGTGAAACCGTGACTCACAAGTACAAAAAAGCAGGCACCTACACGGTGAAACTGACCATAGCGGGTGCAGGATACCAATCAAAACCCATTTTAATCAGTGATATCAAACCCATCGTATCGCCCAATAAAACCGGTCTGATTGAGGTCGTTTCCACCTCCGTAGGATTCAATGTGGAATTGCCCAATCCGGAAAAATTAACCGAAGAATATCACTGGATTTTCCCCGACGGAACGTTGGATGCAGCCGGCAACCCCATTGCCACTTTCGATGGCAAAAATCCGGGAAATGTAACGTTTAGCAATATCGGTTCTCAGACCGTGACACTGCAGGTAAAACTTGGCGGCAGGCAGCTTGAAGATGGTGTCATCAAAGTACCTGTGGCATACAATAAGGCCGTTCCTACACTGTACTACGCTGTAAAGGGAGGCAACATCATGGCCCTGAAACTGGTTACGACTGCTCCCGCCGGAATGAAAATTAATCCTTTTGATATGGGTACAAAATCCGGACAGCACCCGTTGAATATCTTGTTTAATGATACTTCGCTCTATGTGCTCGATTGTGGCCGTCAGTTTACCTATGTCGATGACAAGGACGGTAATCTGGGAGATGGGCGCATCATGGTGATGTCGAAAGACGGAGCCAAAGTGGAAACCATGATGACCAACACAGGTGCTGCTTTCAATGACCCGTATTACGGATATATTGAAGGCGGACAACTGTATTTCTCTGACAGAAATACCGGCTTCGCGACCATTGGATTGAAGGAGCGAAACAGAACCTTCAGCCGGACTGATTATCCGTATTATGTTCAGAATGCCACCTTGGGATATTATGGCCAGGGCATTAGTTATGGTGCCATGAATGCCGGTTTCGGTAAAATAAACAACGTGTGGTACTGGTGCAAAACCTACAACGGAAATGGAATTTTCCGGTTTACCGATGCCGATATTCTTAAAATTCCGATTACCGGCAACGGAGTATTACCCGCATCGGGCATCGCACTCGAAAGCATGACCCCGAAATCGTTAACATGCGATGCAAAAAATAATGTCATCTATTTCACTTTGTACGATACCGGATACGAAGGATTATACCGTTGTACATTAGCTCAACTCAATGAAATAGGCGGCAACAAGGAAAAACTGGCACCTTACAAACTCAAATTAGCCAACGGGAAAACTGTAACTCCGGTTACCGAAACCGGAAAAGGGGAAGGTTCAACCGGCGAATTTATTGCAATCTGTCAGTTGGCTCTCGATGAAAATGACGGCTGTGTTTATTTCGGACTTCGCTCAGGCGATGCTGCTGTAAAATCCGGATTGATGCGTTACAACCCGGCAACCGGTTTTATCGAATACGTACTGGAAGGAGTGGAAGTTTATGGTGTAGCTGTCAATAAAACCAAATCAAAATTATTCTAAAACCGGATGAAGAAAATTCTTATATTCTCAATATTGCTTTCCTTAATTTTTAGTGGATTGGCACAATCACCCAAACGGGAATTTCGGGCAACCTGGCTCACTACCGTGTGGCGTAACGACTGGCCCAAAAGCACAATCATTACATCAACCGGAAATACGGGTGAGATTCAGATGCAGAAGAATGAAATGATAGCAATATTGGATTCACTGAAAAGACTGAATGCCAATTCGGTGTGCTTTCAGGTGCGTTCACGGTGCGATGCCATGTATAAATCATCCTACGAACCCTGGTCATCGGATCTGGTGGGCACCAGAGGCATGGACCCCGGTTACGATCCACTGGCATTTGTAGTGCAGGAAGGTCACAAACGGGGAATTGAAGTTCACACCTGGATCAATCCCTACCGGTTCGAGTCGGTAACCAATCAGTGGTCGGGACTGCCGGGCGATTATCGCAGCACACATCCGGACTGGCTGTTAACATATCCGGCCACCAACAATTCCATACTAAATCCCGGACATCCTGAAGTATTGCTTCAAATAAAAAAAATAGTTGCTGAAATTGTAAAAAACTACGATATTGACGGAGTTATTTTTGACGATTATTTCTATGTAAGCGGCACTACCGATGCCATGGACGAAGCCCAGTTCAAACTGTACAATCCCGACAAATTATCACGGGGCGACTGGAGACGGCAGAATGTGAATAAAATGGTACGCGGAGTGCGCGATACAATCAAGAGTGTGAAACCTTATGTGAAATTTGGTATCAGTCCGGCAGGTGTTGCAGCTTCCAGTCAGGCGGTAGCCAATAAATACGGAGTGACACCCTGTCCCGGCAGCGACTGGCAATACAACGATATATTTTCCGATCCGCTGGCCTGGTTGAGCGAAGGTACCATTGATTACATTTCCCCGCAGATTTACTGGACGATTGGTTCGGCGAATGATTATGCCAAGTTGTGTACCTGGTGGTCTTTTGTGGCCAATAAATTCGGGCGGCATTTTTATTCCAGCCATTCTCTTTCGGCTATGACAGCCGGAGGAGCTACTGCGCCCCGAATGATGAAAGTAGCCGGACAGCAGACAGATTTATCATCGCTTTCGGGTATCGAAAAATCTTCCGTTTTGTGGAATTCCAATATTTCAAAAGCTCCTGCGGCTACCAATTTTTATGCTTCCGAAATAGGCAATCAGGTGAACCTCAACCGGCAGGGAGATTTGAACGGTGCACCGGGAAGTATTTTCTTTCCCAAAACCGGTTCAGAACATTGCCGGATTTATCAGTTACATACGAAAATATCAGTTTGTAAAACCGGCACTGACACCGGCCGTAAATTGGGGACAACATCCGGAGTACGGATTGGTTTCGGGTATTAATTTATCA
>CALMZF010000261.1 GCA_937870645.1 uncultured Paludibacter sp.
TGCGGACAAGTGTAAGTATCGGTCGTTTTGTCGTACCTGAATTTGGTAACTACATCGGCTTCCGTGGTGCCGTATTCATTGCTGTTCACCACTTCCGGTGCCGCTACTATCGTTGTAATATTGGTTTGTTGACATTGGTCTATTTGATGGCCATTGTGGTAGCCTTTATCTACTAATGCCGTGTAGGTTTCAACCTCTAAATTTGCTTTCGCTTCTTTGGCGATGGCGCTCAAAGCGTTGCGGTCATTCTTGTTGATGGTGTGTGTGGTGAAATAATTTGCATTTACTGATTTTCAAAACAAAAATGCTTGCTCATCTTATTTTTTATATTTATTTTTATAAACAGATGGTGAAGTTTTTTCACAGTCTGACGTTGTGCCCAATTCATACACAAATTTGCAAGTATTAAAAAAATGAATAAAATATATTTAATAATAATTTTACTATCCTTTCCAATTTTTGTCTATGGACAAAAAAACCGTTGGAATTCTCTTAAACCAGGCCAGTGGCGCTACGAAACCAATCTGCCCGAAAAAGGCTATTCACTGCAGAACTATTCTTTGACTGCCGCTGAAAACCTTGCTTTCAAAAAAAATGTTGCAAGTCTTGCCGAATGGTTCAGACAAAATGTGCCCATGCTCACTTCTCCGAAAGGTTACGACCTCCGCGCATTGTCGAATTATGTGTGGGGCGACTGGACAACCAAAACAGAAGCAGAATATGGAATACCTGCAGATTTGGGATTTCTGTTTGAACTGTTTTATGCCGATGGCAGCAAATGGAAAGTGGAGCCACCCCGATACGGTCTATCCGTCAATGCGCTGTATGGAGGTCACAACGGTTTCTTCTTTACGCCCGAGTCGATTGTTGATGATGGCACAAGATACGACCTTTCGCAATCTGAAAAGGTTTCAAAAGCTTTGTCCGACCTTCAGCAATATTTCAGGGTTTACCCGTTGAAAGAACAGCCTGCACCCGGAGTTGACATTTACGAAGCATACCGCGACGGATGGCAGCAAAATGGCCGGAGAACGATTGTCGTTTATAATCCGGATAGACCACCCTACTGGCTGCCAGTAACCGTAAAAGAGATGGCCGATGCACATCTTGCTTATTACTCATTGATTCAAAAACGTGAAATTGACCGGATGGTACTCGACCAACTGAAACAGGAAATTGCCGAATTATCAGCCGAAGAGTTAGCTGCACCAGCGTATGCCGGGCACGAATCGCATTTTGCACTAAACGTTAACGGCAAAAAACAAGGATACCAGATAATGAAGTTTAACCCGGAATATTGGGATAAATCGCTTCCCCCATCAGCCATACAGTTCATGACCTTCTGGAATAGCAATCTCACCCGTGAAGAAATGGATGAACAGGCTCAACGAAGCTATCCGGAGTACCCGCAAATGCTGGTCAACCAGTTCCAATGGGAAGTAATACAAAAACTAATAACAATTAAATAATTCATAATCATGAAAAAAATCATCATTATTTTAACATTTGGCTTGACCATCTCAAATTTTATTTTTGCTCAAAATGATGCAGACGGCTGCACGGACCATCCTCTTTTAACAAGACTTGAAAATTTTTACATTTCACAATGTGAAAATAACTACAACGAACTTCAACTTCGAACAAGTTCTTCTAAGACAGAAACCAAGGAAGGAAACCTGTTTTATATTTATTACAGATACAATTCTGATGCTGGTGTAAAAGCTAAAAGTGCACTCCAGATTATTAAAAATTATGAGATTGCAATTACAAAAAACGGCGGCAAAATGATCTATAAAAATTCAAATTCATTAGATGCCAATTTGGAAGCTACTTATTATCTCTCAACTAAGGAGAAAGAATATTGGGTACAACTTACTTCCTTTGCCGGAACCGACAATGCCATCGAAGCTTTTTCGCTAAACATACTTGAAATGGATGCAATGAAACAGGAAGTGGATGCTACCGAAATGTTTGAAGAAATAAATAAAAGTGGATTCGTTGCATTATACATTAACTTCGAAACAGGTAAATCAGCAATTAAGACTGAATCGCAACCAATCATTGATCAGATATACGAAATGCTGAAACAAAATCCGGATTTGAAGATTAGTATCGAAGGGCATACAGATAATGTGGGTACTACCCAATCCAATCAAACTCTTTCAGACGCAAGGGCTAAATCTGTAATGAACGCTTTGATATCAAAAGGTATTATTGCATCTCGTTTAAAGTCGAAAGGTTGGGGCATGACAAAACCTGTTGCTGATAATAGCACTGAAGAAGGCAAAGCTAAAAACAGAAGAGTGGAAATAGTAAAACAATAACTGTGCACACACACACAATATAGCCAATAAGGGTTTCATTGGTATGCGAAGGTTTGTAACCCGCTTCAACTTTTCGTGTACCTTGACAGGAATTCGCCCGCAATCCTTTACTGGCCATATTGTCAAACGTTAGCGGCAACTCTTCGCGCTCGTTTGGCGCGAGAGTTAGCGCAGCGCTCTCGTGACTGTTAATTCAGTCGGTCTCAGACCGCAACAATATCAGTGCCATAGATTATCAAACGAATGAAAAAGGTTTATTGGATATTGAGTTTCTGTAACTTTGGTGTAGCATTTGTGGAATGCGGTCAGAGACCGCCGGATGAAGTAGACACAGGTCGTCCTT
>CALMZF010000262.1 GCA_937870645.1 uncultured Paludibacter sp.
CCGGTTTGATTTATTTATACCGTACACCAATAATATAAAAAAAACAAGAGACCGTACAATTATCAGTCTCTTGTTCTCTATTTGTTTATCGATTTTTTATTTCAAACCCCGTTTTATAAGCAATGCATCGGGATTTGGATCGGCACCGCGGAATGTTTTATAAAGTTTCATGGGTTCGTCGGAGTCTCCCTTTTCAAGTATGTTTTTGCGGAAAGCAGTTGCTACTTTCTGGTTGAAGATATCACCCGTTTCCTTGAATGCCTGATAGGCATCGGCATCGAGAACGGCTGCCCAGGTGTAACTGTAATAACCGGCCGAGTAACCCCCTTCGAATATATGTTTGAAGTACGGACTGCGATAACGAACAATGATTTCAGGTATCATACCAATTCGTTTCATGGTATTGGCTTCAAACTGATTGACATCAAAAGCCGCAGTGTCTTTGAGCGTATGATAATCCATATCGAGCAGCGATGCAGCGAGTAATTCGGTATTGATAAATCCCTGGTTAAACGTGCCCGCTTTCTGGATTTTGTCCATCAGAGCCTGTGGCATCAATTCACCGGTTTTGTAATGTTTAGCATACGTTTTCATCACTTCAGGCTCCCAGCACCAGTTTTCCATGATTTGAGAAGGCAGCTCCACAAAATCGCGAACCACATTAGTACCTGACAAACCGGGATAGGTGGACTGTGCCAGCAATCCGTGCAGCGCATGACCAAACTCGTGGAACATTGTTTCCACTTCGTCCATGGTTAACAAAGAAGGTTTGTCGGAAGTCGGTTTGGTGAAATTACCAACATTGACAATAATGGGACGATGATTCACGCCGTCTTTGATGTATTGTTCGCTGATGTTGTTCATCCAGGCTCCCGAAGCTTTTCCGGCACGGGGGAAATAGTCGGTGTAAAGTATACCGATCAACGAACCGTCGGCATCGAGTACTTTGAATGTTTCCACATCCTTGTTGTAAACCGGCATACCGGTAATTTTTTCAAATTTCAGACCAAAAAGTTTGCCTCCAAGTCCGAAAACACCTTCGCGCACATTTTCAAGTTTGAAGTAAGGTTTCAGTTCTTCTTCGTTGAGGTCAAATTTTTCCTTGCGAAGTTTTTCGGTGTAATACCACCAGTCCCATGCTTCCAGTTTCTCGCCTTTCTTTTCGGCATCCATCATTTTCTGCAGTTCGGCCGCTTCCACTTTGGCTTTGGCTACAGCAGGCGTCCACACTGTTTGAAGGAAGCTATAAACAGCTTCGGGTGTTTTGGCCATGGTATTGTCGAGGATAAAAGCTGCCGGTGATTCAAAGCCCAGTAACTGTGCTTTTTTCACCCTCAGTTTCATGATGGTATTGATCAGTTTCTTGTTATCGTTGGCATTGTCGTGATTGCAACGGGTGGTGTATGCCATCAGTAATTCCTTGCGCAATTCACGGTTTTCACCGTACTGAAGAACAGGAATAAAGCTTGATTTCTGAGTGGTGAACAGCCACTGACCTTCTTTTCCGGCTTCCTTTGCTCCTTCGGCAGCTGCCTGAATAACTCCTTCGGGCAATCCTTTCAGTTCATCCTTGCTGGTTACAAATTTTTGATATGCATTGGTTTCGGCCAGCACATTCTGTGCAAAGTTCAGTTCGGCGGAACTCAGTTCCTTGTTGATTTCGCGCAGCCCGGCTTTCTGAGTTTCGTTGAGCGCTGCACCGCTGCGAATAAAGTTTTTGTAATACTTCTCCAGTAATCGGTTTTGCTCGGCTGTCAGTCCCAGGTTTGTGCGGTTATCATAGAGTGTTTTAACGCGTTGAAAAAGCTTATCGTTCAAATAGATATTATCGTTGTGCGCGGTCAGTTCCGGTGTAATTTCCTTGGCAATGGAATCCAGATCGTCATTTGTATCGGCCGACTGTACATTGAAAAATGCCGATGAAACTTTTTTCAATAATTCACCGCTGAAATCCATTTTTTCGATGGTATTGGCGAATGTGGGCGCTTCGGTGTTGTTGGCAATACTGTCAATTTCGGCCTGATGCTGTTTCATTCCTTCGGTAAATGCGGGCATGTAATGCTCCGTTTTGATTTTGTCGAATGGCGGTGCGCCATACTCATTTTCATAACTTTGGAAGAATGGATTGTCTGTTTTGGCAGTACAAGCCACCATTATTGTTCCAATCATAAGTGCAAAAAATAGTTTTTTCATTGTTATGTTATTTATAATTTATTTTTATGCTGTAAAGATACAGATATTCTGAAAAACTGACTATTTAAACAAATCAGATTCTGTAAAGTTTTCAACAATTTTGTTAAAGTCCATATTCAGCACCGTTTCTCTGTCTTTTTTCAACTGTTCTATTAATTCGTCCACACCGTTAAATTTCATTTCATCGCGAATTTTCGCAATAAATTCTATTTTCAGGTTTCTATCGTATATATCACCTTCAAAATCAATAATATGCACTTCGAGTGTACGCTCATCCGAATTGTTGATGGTGGGACGGTATCCAATATTCATCATACCGCGGTACTCATGATGATCCCATTTCACACACACAGCATACACGCCGGTGGCAGGTATTATTTTATCTTTTTCGGCAGGCAGCAGATTGGCGGTGGGAAATCCGATTTTTCTTCCCACCTGAAAGCCGCTTTTTACTTTTCCCGTCAATATAAACGGATAAGTAAGCAATTTATTGGCCAGTGCCAGATCGCCGCTCTCCAGCGAATGCCTGATTTGCGTACTGCTCATGTGAGGAGTTTCAGTGGTTGTGTATTTTTCCACCTGAATCACATTCATGCCCAGTGTTGCTCCAAAAGCGCGGTATTCATCAAAACCCTGCTCGCGGTTATGCCCAAACCGGTGATCGTGCCCCACCAGCAAGGTACTCACTTTCAATCGATCAAACAAAATTTGTTGTAAAAATTCAAAGGCCGAAAGCCGGGATAATTCCTTAGTGAAACTGAGAACTACGCAGGCATCCAGACCAGCTTCGGTAAGCAAATCGAGTTTTTCATCTAATGATGTCAGGAGCTTAGGCTGGAAATCGGCATTCAGCACCTTGCGGGGATGATGATCAAATGTAATGACCACCGAAATTTTGTGTTCATCACGGGCTATTTTACTCAGTTGATGAAGCAAAAACCGGTGTCCGGCATGCACTCCGTCGAAGAAACCGACTGTAGCTACGCAGTTGCTCCAGGGAATTATATCGTTATTTTTGAAAATATACAATTTGGTTA
>CALMZF010000263.1 GCA_937870645.1 uncultured Paludibacter sp.
AGCGATTTAAGCAGCCAGGTTATTTCACTGGGAACATAATACCGCTCATTGCACTCCAGCGTTCTTATATTTCCTGCGTCATCTTCAATTTCAGTGATATTGAAATCCCTGAATGTCATCAAATCAAACGTGTTATTTTTGTAAGTTGCATTTCCATCCTCACTGTTTGATGCGCAAAAATCTTCCACAGAATTAAATAGCGGGAATAGTCCATTTAAGGTTGTAAAAATAAATTTTCCTCCGATTTTTAATGATTTTGCTACATTCTTCAATATTTCAAAATTCATTTCGTCCGTTTCCATCAACGGAAATCCGCCTTCACAAAGCATGATAGCCACATCAAATTCGGCATTGAAAGGTAAATCCCGGGCATCCTGTTTTCTGAAATCAATTGTAAGGTTAGCTGACTTTGCCTTTTCACGTGCTCTGGCAAGTTGCGATTCCGATAAATCAATCCCTGTGACGGTGTATCCGCGTTTAGACAATTCGATAGAATGTCGTCCCGTTCCGCATCCTACATCCAGTATTTTCAATGACCTGTCTCTGCTGATTTCGTTTTCGATAAAATCACATTCACCGATTGTACCCTGCGTAAATACTTCGTTATCATATTTTTCGGCATAGTTCTCAAAAAGCACTTCGTACCATTGTTTGATTTTCATTATCGATAGTATTTATGGAATTAATATTTCGGTCGAAAGTTAGAAAAAAGATTTTCAAGTACATTAATAGTTACAAACTTTATGATTAACCATGAAGTCTTACTCTAAAAATGTTTTGTAGGGAGAACGTAAAATTGATCAAGAAGTAACTTGTATTTATATACAAAACTGGTTTATTTATTGCTATAAAATGGGGTTAAAGAGTAAAAATCGATTGTTTAATCAGGGTTATTCACCGGAAGAAAAACAACTGTAAATATGCATGTTAAATCATCGGGACAAAGACAGATAAACTGTAATTTTCCGATCATTTTCAGTGTAATTATTTCAGGCCAATTGTTATATATAAATAACAAACCCTTTCAAATACAATAGTCTGTATTCCCGTAGGGAAATAATATCAATAGAAATAGGTTAAAAATAATTTTAATTCCCCGTTAGGGGATAAATTTATCAATTCCCTACGGGAAATAAATCAAAACAAAAAACATTCTTTCTATTGATATTTAAGTCCTAACGGACTATTTCTTATGTCGAACTTACGTTAAACTTCATAAATTTTCCGGTGATATTTTCGGGAGTTTGCTATGAATCTTCGTCAACAACAAGATGCTATCTGTAATCCCGATGAGCCACTGTAAGTAATTTAGTCCAATTCGTTACAATTTAATACAATTTTATCCCGATAAATAGATATTTTTGTATCTTTGTGCCTCGTTTCATACATTTTGCAAGCAAAATAATGATTTACGGACTTTTTTGGCAAACAGACATCAACAATCAGGCAATATCTGCTTTGCAATAATTATTTTCATGAAATTCAATTAATAATCAACCATAATACTGACAAAAAGTCAAAAAATCAACCATGCAAGAAATCAAATTTTACAACGGAGAAAATATCCCGCTGGAATTACACAAAGTACGTATCGTACAAAAATTACACCTCGTACCCATTGAACGACGACTGGAAGCCCTGAAAGAGGGAGGTTTAATACTTTCCGACTGAGTACGCTCGATGTATTCCTGGATATGCTCACCGACAGCGGAACCAATGCCATGAGCGATAATCAGCTGGCTGCCATGATGAAAGCCGACGATGCTTATGCCGGATCGCAGAGTTTTGCTCGTTTGCAAAAAGCCGTGGAAGAGGTATTGGGCAAAAAATACCTGCTGCCTGTTCATCAGGGACGTGCTGCTGAGAATATTTTATCCGTTGCATATGTTCGCAAAGGCAGCCTGGTACCTATGAATTACCACTTTACTACTGCTATGGCGCATATTACCGACAAAGGGGGAGCTATTGCCGAGTTGCTGTATGACGAAGCATATGTGATCAACTCCGACCACCCTTTCAAGGGAAATATGAACATTGAAAAACTGGAAGAGATCATCAACTACCACGGGCCCAAAAACATACCATTTATCCGCATGGAAGCATCCACCAACCTGATAGGCGGGCAGCCTTTCTCTGTGCAGAATCTGAGAGATGTGCGGGCACTTGCCGATAAATATAAAATTCGTTTGGTACTGGACTGTAGTCTTCTGGGTGAAAATGCATACCTTGTTCTACAGCGTGAAGAAGAGTTCAAAAACTCCAACATGGAGACAGTCATCAAAACCATGACAGGTCTGGCTGACATTTGCTATTTCTCAGCCCGTAAACTAAGCTCATCACGTGGTGGAGGCATCTGTACCGACAGCCTTGAGATTTTCAGAGAGCTCGAAGCGTTTGTACCCCTTTATGAAGGATTTCTCACTTACGGCGGTATGTCCATCCGCGAAGTGGAAGCTATGGCAGTAGGACTTTATGAAACACTCGACGAAACCATCATCAGCCAAAGTCCGACATTTATCAAGTATCTGGTGGAGCAACTCGACAATAAAGGTATTCCGGTAATCAAACCCGCCGGTGTACTTGGAGTTCACGTAGATGCCATGCAGGTTTGTGCTCACATTCCGCAGACACAATATCCGGCAGGAGCACTGGCTGCTGCTCTGTTCCTTATTTCAGGAATTCGTGGTATGGAGCGCGGTTCTATTTCCAATCAGCGCGATGAATACGGCAACGAAACCTATGCCGACATGGAATTGGTTCGTTTGGCTGTTCCACGCAGGGTGTTCACCCTCTCACAAATTAAATACGTGGAAGACCGCATGACCTGGTTGTACGAAAACAGGGAATTGATTGGCGGACTGAAATTTGTATATGAACCACCGGTACTTCGTTTCTTTATGGGTGGACTGGAACCGGTGAGCGACTGGCCAGAAAAACTGATGGCGAAATTCAAGGAAGATTTCGGAGAAAGCCTTTAATTCTATTTATATTCACTTTATAACGAAGACTTTGCTGACCTGCAAGGTCTTCGTTGTTTTTCAGGAAAATGTATATCTTTGAAAATTGATAACCTTACAGAAATTGATTATGAATACAAATTCAAACTTCGAACGCATTTCGCCCCGGGTAATAAACAAGTTGGGTGAGAATGAAATCTTTGTCTTCGGAAGTAACCTGCATGGACAGCACGGTGGTGGTGCCGCGCGGGTAGCCTATGAACAATTCGGAGCAGTCTGGGGTCAGGGTGTGGGATTACAGGGAAAGACCTATGCCATTCCCACCATGCACGGTGGCGTTGATATGATCAAACCGTATGTGGATGAATTTATCGCGTTTGCACGTCTGCATCCCGAACTCAAATTTCTTGTCACGCGTATCGGTTGCGGCATCGCCGGCTTTACCGACGAAGAAATGGCTCCCTTATTTGCAGAGGCAAGTTCGGTAACGAATATTTTCCTGCCTGAAAGCTTTTATAATGTGCTTTCAGAATAAAACCGAACCCGTACTTATTAAATACTTCGGGTTATGTCAATCATCACACGGGTAGTTCTTGCTCCCGTCTCACCGGTGGAGGGGCACTTGCCTGTTCCACGCAATTCATTGACGATGGTCTGAATAAGCGGCTGTTGAATATGTTCCGGATGGAGTACTTCCAACAGTTTGGTTCCTTCGGCAGTGGTTATATTGATTTTCATCGGACTGCCAAAGGTATTGAATACCAGATGTCCGGCAGAACCGAGAATGGTAATGGTTTCCTTTTCGGAAGATTTATCGGTGATAAAACACCAGGTACCCGTGCCCACCACGCCGCTTTCAAACAATAAGGATGCTGACACCATGTCATCGGCAGGATAAAGTCCTGCCTGATTGACGGCAATTCCGGTCGCTTTCACCACCGGTCCGAAAACCGAATCCAGGTAATCGAGCTGGTGCGAAGCCATGTCGTGAAAATAACCGCCACCGGATATTCCCGGTTGAATTCGCCAGTTTCCTTCCGTGTTGTAATCATACGGTCGGGGTGTGCGGTAC
Organism: uncultured Paludibacter sp.; assembly: GCA_937870645.1. Taxonomy (GTDB): domain Bacteria; phylum Bacteroidota; class Bacteroidia; order Bacteroidales; family Paludibacteraceae; genus UPXZ01. The sequence goes on from CALMZF010000263.1 coordinate 4,030, forward strand.
ATTTCAATATTCACAAACCGTACTTTCCCGATTTCTCCGCTCTCTATGATTTCACGCAACTTGTTGAAGCCGGGCAACGCTCTGCGATAGTATGCTATAAACAAGGGCACTCCGGAATTCCGGCAGGCTTCAATCATTTTCTGACATTCCTCCATCGTATTTGCCATCGGTTTTTCGACATATACCGCCTTACCGGTGGTAGCAGCTTTTAGCGTGAGCTCACAGTGTGAGTCGGGTGGAGTGGATATATAGATTATATTAATGTCAGGGTCGTTCAGAATCTCGTCCACATCGGTAGTCCAGTGCTCTATTCCGTGGCGGCGCGCAAAACCGGCTGCTTTCTCCGCATTGCGGCGCATAATCATTTTCACTTCGGAGTGTTCGGTTTTGTACATTCCCGGCACACTTTTCACTTCGCAAACATCACCGGCACCTATCACACCCCAAATCACTTTTTCCAGCTGTTTCATAACCTTGTATATATTGTTTGTCTTGACTTTTTCAGACTGCAAGATAAGAAATATTGAAATTCTTTGAAAATA
>CALMZF010000264.1 GCA_937870645.1 uncultured Paludibacter sp.
TTCATTCCGGTAATTTCCCGCAAATAATCCGACAGAAACTCTGCATTTTTTTTCAACAGCTCATTACCTTTCGGATAAATGATTGTAGTTGCAGCAGTCAGATTGAAAGTTCCGCCTTTGGTAGCTGTTACCTGGTTAGGCAGGGGAATAATTTCGTAGCTGGCTTCAGCAGCTTTGATTGTCGTCCCTGTCATGAGTAAAAGGAAAAAAGCAGCGAAAAGGATTTGTTTTTTGATTTGTTTCATAGTGAATTTATTTAAATTTGGGTTTTTGCAATTTTTTCTTCGGGAGTATCTGGATTCATTGTTGTCCGTTAAAAATATTTAGATCCATCGCTTCGCTCTGGATGACAGGGAATTATGGCGTTTTAGGTAAGGAGGGGGTTGGTTGGCGGCTTCGCCGCCAACCAACCCCCTCCTTAAAGATAAAATACTGACTGTCATTTCGAACGTAGTGAGAAATCTAATATATATCAAGAATTTAGAATTTTATCGGACAATAGTCATCCGGATTTTTCATTAGCTGAAAAAGAAATTATTTGTTTTTGAGCTGCGTCAGTGTTTTCCGTACTTTTTCGGCATCGGTGATATTTTGTTCGTATTCGTTGATTTCAATTCCTATACCTCCCATGGAAACGTTCGGGTTGCGGTACTGCATTCCGCTTGGTACCGGATTTCGGGCGGAGAGGTGGAATTCTGTTGCTCCGGTTTCCCGGGCTATGTGTGCAATATTGTTTTCATTGATGCCGCTTCCGGGCATAATGATAATCCTTTTGTTCGCTTTTTCAATGAGTTGTCTGATCAGGTCAGTTCCTTGCTCAGCTTTAGGCTGTTGGCCCGAAGTCAGAATTCGGTTGCATCCCAGAGCGATGATTTTTTCCAGATTTTCCAGTGGATTTCGACACATATCAAATGCACGGTGAAAAGTCACACTCATTCCTTGTGCTGCATCTATCAATTCTTTATTGCGTATCATATCTATGTCACCATCAGCCGTCAGACAGCCGATTACCACACCGTCTGCACCCAGTTTGCGGGCAGAGCTGATGTCTTTCAGCATGATTTTATGTTCCGTTTTGGAATACAGAAAATCACCGGCCCTTGGTCGGATGAGTATATGCAGATTTATATCCAGCAGTTCGCGGGCAACGGCAATTTCCCCGTACGAAGGCGTGGTTCCCCCTTCAGGAATGGCAGCACAGAGTTCCACCCTGTAGGCACCTCCTTTTTGTGCTTCCACACAACTCGCCACTGAATTGGCACAGATTTCAAGTTTGTACATATTTTGTAAGATTTGTAGAACAAAGAGCAAAGAGCAAAGACACAAGACACAAGAACCAGGACACAAGACACAAGAAAAAAGAGCAAAGACACAAGAAACAAGAATCTGTAACCAATAACCCAATAACTCAATAACCCAATAACCAATAACCAATAACCAATAACTCAATAACCAATAACCCGAAATCAATACGTCTCTCTCAAATGTTTGACAGTGATTGTTGTTTTATCTGATTTTTTCAATTCAGGAGCTGTAATTGTGATTACTTTCTTTTGTCCCGGCAGCAAGTCAAAGAAATTATCCGAGAAACGGGCTCCCTGAACCGGGATTTCCACAAATACATCTTTTGCCAGTTTTGGTGATGAAAGGGTTACCGTGTATTTTCCGTCTTCGTATTTCACCGACTTACTGACTGACGTTTTCGGTAAATTCAGTTTGTTGGGCCAAAAGAAATAGTAATCTTTTACCGAAACGGTTTTTCCGGTTTTGTCGCTCAGCCAGGCGTGAATCACGCTGTTGTGCTTTTGTTCTTCGGTAAGCAGCTTGTCCACTTCGAATGATTTGACTGTAATACTCGAATTTGCCTTTGCCGTTACATTTTCAGTGAAACTTTTCAACTTTTTACCCGAAAAATCAATCACCTGAATGTTCAGCGTTAGTTTGTTTACATCTTCCAGCTTGTCGGACATGGTCATGTAGCTGAGCTGATTATCTTTCACCATCAAACCAAGTGCAATGGGCGCAAACACATCGCGCATTTTATAGTGTTGCGCTTTCCAGTTGTTGTAATAATCCACGCTCGACCACGAAACAACCGGCCAGTCGTCGTTGAGCTGCCAGTAAAGTGCTCCCATGCAGTAAGGCCGGCCGCGGCGGTTGGCTTCCACAGCTTCTTTCATACCATTGCCCTGCATCACCAGTCCTACATACACCAAATCTTCAAAATTTTTCGGTGCATGATAGTACATATCCATGTATTGTTTAATCACAGCATTGCCTACACCGCTTTTCTGGTGAATTTTCATCACATCGGAGTTGATGTCGAAATCTTTTTCGGTGGCAAATGTGCGAATTGTTTTCATTTCGGGGAACGACTGAAATCCGAATTCACTGGCAAAGCGTGGCAATCGGTCGGCCATGGCTTCGAAAGGCATCCGGCCGTGCCATAAACCCCAGTCGTGCACATCGCTCGAACTGAAAGTTTCTTTATTCCCCCAGTTGGAGTTGTAGGGCGATCCATGGATATAGCTCCGGGTGCCGTCGTATTTTTCAACAAGTTCGGGTATCAACTGGTGGAATGTTTTAGTGTATCCCTCGCGCCATTCTTTATTTATTTCAGCGGAATACTCCTTGTCCCATCCCCAGTGGTCAAGACCTTCGTCTATTTCGTTGTTACCGCACCAGAAAGCCAGTGAAGCGTGATTACGAAGTCGCTTCACATTGTAAATGACTTCTTCTTTTACATTTGCCAGAAATGCATCGTCGGAAGGGTAGGGAACGCATCCGAAGATGAAATCCTGCCACACAAGTATTCCTTTTTCATCGGCCAGTTGATAAAAATAATCATCCTCATACGTGCCGCCGCCCCACACGCGGATAAAATTCATGTTGGCTTCGGTCAGATTATCGAATAGCCGGTTGTAGTATGCTTTGTCCTGCCTGGTGCGAAGAATTTCGCCGGGAATGTAGTTGGTGCCTTTTGCAAACAGCGGAATATCATTTACTTCAAAATAAAATGATTTCCCGTGTTCATCAGGTTGCTGCACCAGTCTGACTTTGCGGAGTCCGATCTTTTCGGTTTTTTCGGAAACAAGCTTGTCACCAATGTAAACTTTCACAGAAAAATCGTAGAGGTTTTGTTTGCCCCATCCGGCTGGCATCCACAGGTTAGGATTGTCGATGGTGAGGGGAATGCTGACGATGTTTTTTCCTTTTTTCAGCACAATTTCTTTATCAACCGACAGTACAGGCAGGCTATTAAAACCGGCACCCGTACTTATTTTCGCCGGAGTTTCGGAGGTGGAGTAAATCTCTATCTGGTTGTCGGTTACGGCTTTGTCTTTCGTTATTGAGATTTGTTTGACATAGAAATTGTCAATGATGGCCTTATTGTAGAACCGGAGTGTTACAGGTTTCCAGATGCCCATCTGAACGAGTCGAATTCCCCAGTCCCAGCCGAACTGATAGGGAGCTTTCCGGTTGAAGATGCTCACTTTTTTATCGCTGTGGTCGTTTCCGGCGGGATATTCGTATCCGGCGGTGAGCCGTGCCGGTTCCATGCGTTTTACCGGAGAATAAAAACGAATGAACAAGCTGTTCTCCTCTGCGCGCAATGAATTTTTCACCGGGATTTGGTGACCAACGAACATATTTTGAGTTTGCAGTATGCGGGCTCCGTTCAGAAATACATCGGCGTGCGTGTCCAGTCCTTCGAATATGAGCAGCGCCCCGTCCGATTTCAGTTGTTCGGCAGTAAGATTAAAACTCATTTTATAATCCCAGTCTTTCTCTTCGGGCCATTGTACCAGGTTTTCGTTTGTTCCGTAATACGGATCGGGCAGCAGACCCAGGCGAATGAGGTCACTCTGAACCGAACCGGGGACTGCAGCCTCTTTCCATTCGTTTTTGGTGGCTTCCGAAAATTTCCAACCGGTGTTCAGACTTATAGCCATTGGATTTTGCGAAAAGGTCATAACTGAAACTGCCAGAAAGGATAATAGGGAAAAGATTTTTTTCATAGCGGTGTAATTCTTTTTTAATTTTAGCGTGAAATAAGTCGTCCGGAGCTGTGAAAAAATGTTTATAATGCAGCCTGTCGGTAATTTCTTTAATGTAATTATATGACTGTAAATAGTTTACTTTAAGTTGGTACGAAAGTACAAAAAAAAGGCGGTAGGGTAGAATGTTTTTACAAAATACAGCAATTTTTTAGAGAATTAAGAGAAAAAAACTACTGCCTGACATTTTACGTATCAGGCAGATAATTGACATCATTGTTTATTTATTCTCTGTAAAATAGAGTTCTCCGAAATATTCCGGCCGGTGAAAATCGGGACTTTCCGTATTGATAGGCGCCCAGCTCAGGAAGTGCATGGAATCTGTGTCATCGGCACATTTATAGAAATTCCCCCGGATTTTTTCAGGCAGATTATCGGGATCAAGGTTCATCAGTTTCAGCGGAATTTTCACGGTCAGTTCCCATTCGAACATCCCTTCCATTTCTTTGAATGCACGGTGTCCCATCGAGGGGTAACGCAGGATTGACACCATATCTTCGGCCGGGAAAGGCACAACGTCTTCGCTTCTTCCTTTTCGGCTCGAGGCGGAGCAGGTTCCGATGCAGTTGAACTCAAAGTTGGTGTATTTATCAGCTCCTTCGGGCATACAGAAAAATTCCACACAGCTGTCTTCGTGTACCGGCGAATGATCTTCGGTATAAACGGCTTTCAGCATGGAGCCTTTCACGGAGTATTTAATGAAAACAGCATCAGCCGAACGCCCGGTGAAAAAATAAGTGATGGGTTTGTAAGGATATTGATCCGGCCAGTTGAGCACATCGATGGCGCTTTTTGTTCCGTTTTCTTCCAGAATATCTGCCGCAGATTCTATATCAGCAGTTTCTAAATCCGTGATGTAAGGGATGACTAATTTTTTCATTGCCGTATTGTTGTTTGAGGTTGTTAATTTTGATTGCAATATTAATCATTTTTTGCCGGTCTGAAAAATTTAATCTCTGATAAAATTGTTAAAATGCAATAAGTTCTAACTATCAGTATATCAGCAAGAATATTAAAATAGTTAAAGGTAGATTTTGTTTATTGCCGAAATCAACATTTGTATTTATCTTTGCAGGTTAGCACATATGAATTTTGCTGAAAAAATAAATGGGGCAGTCTAAACTACATATTCTTTTATTGCTGATAACCGCATTGCTTATGGGAGCAGCGTGTTATAGCCAAACCGACCCCAATCCGCTGATTACCGAAGTGCAGGTTACCACGGCCGACAGTACCTATCGTTATCTGTACTATTACAACGGTGATAAAGCCAAATCACTCGAGACCAGATATGTGTGGAAGGGAGAAGACTGGCAGCGCCGGCAACAAACCGAATGGATTTATACAGGCAGTTTGTGCACGTTGCAGCGAATGAGTAAATGGATAAATGGTAACTGGGAAACGTATTATCAGATTGAGAATGAGTATGCCGACGGTAAACCGGTGAAAGAAACCCATCAGGAAGTGCAAAACGGAATTGCAACATTTATTTCGAAATCAGTTTTCACCTATAATCAGAATTTGCTTACCTCCAAAACCGAATACAAGCGCTTGGGGGCCGACTGGATAACATCGCTGGCTACCGATTACAGCTACAATGAGGCAGGTCTGAACGAACTGATAATAATAAAAAAATACACGTCCGGCTTTTTATCCGGTGAATCTCGAATCAATTTAACCTACAACGATTCCTCCCTGGTAAAAACTCAGATTTATGCCGAAAAAAGCGACACCGGATGGGTAAATATTTCGCTGTCGGAAACCTATTATAAGCCAAATTCGAAGCTCAAATCATCAGAAATTCTAAAATTGCGCGACGAAACATATCATACCTGGGTCAACAAACAGAATGTGTATTACACCTACGATAATTCAGGCAGATTGACCGACGAAATCTATCAGAACTGGAAATATGTGTACTGGGAAAACGACCTGCGATACCGCTATGAATATGATACGCAGGGAGAATTACTCCGAAAAACAACCTGTCTGCCCGTGTACGATGACTTTCGGGCGGTAGCTTCTGTCAACTATTCCGACTTTCAATACGCCAAACCCAGCCTGATAGAAGCCAGACTGGAATTCTGGGGCGGCGAAACCGGCGCACAGATTACTACCTTTATTCCATATAGATTCAATAGCGAAACGGTTGTACAACAGGCCGCCAGAGTTGTGTTAAGTTATATTCCTGTGAGCGAAACCAGTGTGAAATCTGCAGAAATTCATCGCCGGGCCAACGAAATAAACGTTTACCCCAATCCTTCCACAGGAATTTTTTATTTCGATACACAACAGCATGATGTCAGTCGGTGGACACTCTCGGACCTGAGTGGTAAGAAACTGATGACTAAAAACCAGACGAAGCGCTCGGGAGTCATCGATCTGGGCGACTACACACCGGGCATTTATATCCTGCAGGTGGTAACACCCGAAGGCGTACAGGTTCAGAAACTAATCAGAGAATAAACTCAAAATCAATTAAATATGTTAAAGAAAATAATCCTTTGTATGACTGTAATTACCGCTGCCGGATCAGCGTTAGCCGGAAATCCCTTTTTCAAGCCCTACAACACTCCTTATCAAACAATTCCATTCAATGAACTGAAAAACGAGTACTATATGCCCTCGTTCGAAGAGGCAATGAAACAGCACAGGGCGGAAATTGAAAAGATAGTAAACAACCCCAAGCCGCCGACTTTCGAAAACACCATTGTTGCACTCGACAAATCGGGGGAATTGCTCTCCAAAGTGGCATCACCCTTTTACAACCTGCTGAGTGCCGAAACTACCGATGAAATGCAACAGATCGCCGAGGAACTCTCACCCAAAATGACCGAACACTCCAATTCCATCCGGCTGAACGAAAAACTGTTTGCACGGGTAAAAGCGGTGTATGAACAAAAAGATAAGCTGAAACTCACTCCCGAACAGCAAATGTTGCTCAAGGATACCTATGACGGTTTTGCCGACAACGGAGCCAATCTGTCGGATGCCGACAAAGATGTTTATCGCGAACTTTCCAAAGAGCTGAGCCTGCTCACACTCAATTACGGACAAAATGTATTGAAAGAAACCAATAAATATCAACTGGTCATTACCGATAAGGAACTGCTCAAAGGATTACCCGCTGATGTGTTGGATATGCTGGCAGAAAATGCGCAGAAAGCCGGAAAAACCGGTTGGCTTATCAATATGAAAGCTACCAGCTATGTGCCGGTGATGAAATATGCCGACAACCGCGACCTGCGACGCGAATTGTATATGGCAAGTGCATCAAAATGTATGGTAGGTGGCGATTATGATAACCGCGAAAATCTGGTGAAAATTGCCAATCTGCGTCTGAAAATTGCAAACCTGCTCGGACATAAATCCTATGCCGATTATGCACTGGTTCACCGCATGGCCGAAAACAAGGAAAATGTATATGATTTGCTGAACAAACTGCTGGCAGCCTATAAACCTGCTGCCGAAAAGGAATATGCCGAAGTTCAGGCCTATGCAGACAAAAACGGTGCCTATTTTAAAGTTCAACCCTGGGACTGGTCGTATTATTCCGAAAAACTGAAAGCCGAAAAATATGAACTGAACGACGAAATGACCAAACCTTACTTTGAACTCGAAAAAGTAAAACAGGGCATTTTCTGGCTTTCCAACAAACTTTACGGTCTTAAATTTACAGAAAATCCCCGCATTCAGGTGTACAATCCCGAGGTGAAAGCCTATGATGTAACCGATGCCGACGGCAAATTCGTGGCCGTATTTTATGCCGACTACCATCCGCGTGAAGGCAAACGTGCCGGTGCCTGGATGAACGATATGAAAGGGCAGTGGATGGAAGGAAAAAAAGACAGCCGTCCGCATATTGTCAATGTGATGAATTTCACCCGTCCTACGGCTACCAAGCCTGCACTGCTCACCTTCGACGAAATGACCACCATGCTCCACGAATTCGGTCATGCACTGCACGGCATGCTCACCAAAACCAACTACCGTTCGTTGTCGGGCACCAATGTGTACCGAGACTTTGTCGAGCTTCCCTCGCAAATCATGGAAAACTGGGCGGTGGAAAAAGAATTTCTCGACAACTTTGCAGTGCATTACCAGACCGGAGAAAAAATGCCGGCTGAATTGATCCAAAAAATCAAGGATGCCGATAACTTCAACATTGGTTATCTGGCGCTCCGACAATTGAGTTTTGCCTTGCTGGATATGAAATGGCACACTCTCGAGCAACCCTTCGAAGGCGATGCGATCGCTTTTGAAAAAGAAGCCATGACGCCTGCTCAGGTGCTTCCAGCGATTGAAAATACCGCCATGAGCCCCACTTTCAGCCATATTTTCTCAGGAGGCTATGCTGCAGGATACTACAGCTACAAATGGGCCGAAGTGCTCGATGCCGATGCCTATTCACAGTTTCAGAAAAATGGAATTTTTGATAAAAAGACAGCCGCATCCTTCCGTAAAAACATACTGGAGAAAGGCGGTACCGAACACCCGATGGTACTCTACAAACGATTCCGCGGACAGGAACCCTCTATTGATGCATTGCTCAAACGCAACGGCATAAAATAAAACAGAACTGAAGAACGAAAAGAGTGTGAAGTTGAACAATAATTTCACACTCTTTTTGTTTTTATTAGGAAGTTTGCCGAAATAAGGCTATTTTTGAAAAAAAATATTTCAACAAAGAAAAAAACATAAACTCCCATGAAAAAATCTATTCTAATGTTGGTAATAGCAAGTGTACTGATAGGTTGCAGTAGTAATTACAAAAAATATAAAAGTTTCGACGAATATCCGGTTTATAACGGGAATGACCTTGAACTTACCTATTCAGCCACCGGTTCAAAATTCCGTGTATGGGCTCCAACCGCCGATGAAGTGAAACTGCTGTTGTTCGACAATGGCATAGAAGGAGCGGCTTATATGATGAAAAATATGCACCGCTCGAAAAACGGAACCTGGGTGGTTGCTGTTTCGGGAGATCTGAAAGGGAAGTTCTACACTTTTCAAATCAAAACCGGTGAAAAATGGTTGAACGAAACACCCGGAATGTGGGTAAAAGCAGTGGGCGTCAACGGTAAACGGGCTGCAATTATAGATTTTAACGAAACAAACCCCGAAGGATGGGAAAAGGATAAACGGCCTGAGCTGAAGAATGTTGCCGATATTGCACTTTACGAACTTCACGTGCGCGATTTCTCCATGTCGCCCAATTCGGGAATGAAAAACAAGGGGAAATTCCTCGCATTTACCGAACAGGGAACAAAAAACACGGCCGGACAAGCTACCGGAATTGATCACCTGAAAGAACTTGGCATTACCCATGTTCATTTGTTGCCTTCCTATGATTATGCTTCGGTGGATGAAACCAAACTCAACGAAAATAAATACAACTGGGGCTACGATCCGTTGAACTACAATGTTCCCGAAGGAAGCTACTCTTCCGATCCGACCAATCCGGTGGCGCGTATCAAAGAATTCAAACAAATGGTTCAGTCGCTGCATCGGGCTAACATACGGGTGGTGATGGATGTGGTGTATAACCACACTTTTGTGGGCGAAGAATCGCATCTCAACCTGCTGGCACCGGGATATTTCTACCGTTTCAACAAGGACAGCACCTGGTCCAATGCATCGGGTTGCGGCAATGAAACAGCTTCCGAACGTCCCATGATGCGAAAATTCATGATCGAATCGGTAGTGTACTGGGCGAAGGAATATCATGTGGACGGTTTCCGTTTTGACCTGATGGGAATACATGATATCGAAACGATGAATGCCATCCGGGCAGCTCTGGATAAAGTGGATCCAACGATTGTGATCTACGGCGAAGGCTGGACGGCAAGCGGATCTCCGCTGCCGGAAGAAAAGCGCGCTGTGAAGAAAAATGCCAAACAACTCAAAGGAATTGCTGTTTTCAGTGACGATATCCGCGATGCGCTGAAAGGCAGCTGGATGCATTCCGAAATTCCGGGATTTGTATCAGGAACCGATAGCCTCGAAGAAAGTGTGAAATTCGGTATCGTTGGTGGTGTTCAGCATTCGCAGATAGATTATACCAAACCGATTTATTCCAAAGAACCCTATGTCAACAGTCCGCTTCAATCCGTCAATTATGTGTCCTGTCACGACGATATGTGTCTGGTCGACAAACTCCGGCAGTCACGCCCCAAAGGCGCCACCGAAGATGAAATAATCAAATTCAACAAGTTGGCTCAGACGGTGGTTTATGCCTCGCAGGGATTGCCTTTTATTTATGCGGGTGAAGAAATTTACCGCGACAAAAAAGGAGTTCACAATACCTATCAGTCGCCCGACAGCATCAACCAGATAAACTGGGACAATAAAACCAAATACATTGATATTTTCAATTATTATCAGGGCTTGATTGCCCTGCGCAAAGCGCATCCGGCATTCCGCATGACTACTCAGGATATGGTTCAGAAAAACCTGAAATTTCTGGATATGAAAACCCCGAACGTGGTGGCATATACACTGGACAATAATGCCAACAAAGACAGCTGGAAGCAAATATTGGTGATTTTCAACGGAAATCGCAAACCGGTCGGTCTGGAAATTCCGGAGGGAACCTGGAATGTGGTTTGTTACAACGGAGCCATCAATCCTGCCGGTGTACTGATGCAGGTGAAAGGTCAGAAATTAAATGTTCCGGCATCGTCGGCGGCTATTATGTATTTGGCAGAAGAAAAACCGTAACCGGCTGGAATGAAAAAATAGTGATGGACAAGGTCTAAAATCCGCAAATACTCCATCCTGACGAAATGCAAATCCGTCAGGATGGAGTATTCTTGTTAAAGAGTTATCAATTTGATTGGGGCTGTCAATTTTTAAGAATATCAATAAAACTTATGAAGAAATATCAATCCATTATATTTTCCATTTTATTTTTTGCATCTATTTCAGCGCAAGAACATGAAAAATATTTCCGTCGATTTTACATTGATACTCGCCAATGTCAAATTAGAACAGAAATACCCATCTCAAAAGAAAAAGCCGGACATACCTACGCATACAAAGCTTTGTTTGATGATAAAGACAGAATAATTGATGTGCGTTATTTTGTTCGTGGAAGTCAAACATACAATGAGTCGGGTTTTACAGCAATGACCATAATATATTCTGATTCTATCGAAAAAAGAACATTTGTGAATGCAAAAAACCAGTCCATAAAATATAATGGAGTTTATTCTTATTCTTTACTTCTTAACTCTCAAAAGCAACCAGTAAAACTTATAAATTTTAATTCGAAAGGAGTTATATCTGAAGATGTAAATGGAATAGCAAGTTATTCTTGGAGCTTAAATGAAAAAGGGTGGATAATATCAGATAAATATTATGACTGCAATTATAATTCTGTCCAGCATAAACAAGGTTTTTTTGAAAAAAAATGTTACTGGGAAGAGAACGTAGATAGTTACATCATTCGTTACGAGTATTATAATAAAGATGGCAATTTGACAAAGAAGAAGGATGGAGTTTCAATTAATACCCTCAGATTTGACAAAAAAACCGAAAGTCTGCAAGAAATAAAAAATTATAATGAAAAAAATCAGCTTGCTGCAAGCAAAGAAGGGTATGCTTCTTCTGATTTTAGTTACGATAAACATGGGAATAGGATACAACAACGTTTTTTGGATAAGAATAATAATTTAACGGAAAATAAAAGCGGTATTGCAATTATTGAACATAAATTTGACACATTACAAAATGTTACAGAGAAAAATTATTACGGAAAGAAAAAAGAATTGAAACCATTCGGAGAAACAGGAATTGCACGTGTCGTGTACAAATATGATTTAAATGGAAATCCTACGGAAAACCGATTTTACGATGCAAAAGGAAATTTAAAGGAAAATAATAAACATGAAGCAATTATCCGCTGGACTTACGATTCTCCAAATTGCAAACTGTTGTCAATAAAAGGATATAATGCAAAAGACCAATGGGTTTCCGAACGATATAATTTTTCCACAAAGTAAGTTGTTGTTAAATTGGGTTATACGTTTATAACAACAATACAAAGGCAATATCTATAATAACTGATATTGTCTTTTTTCTTGCCTTGCAAATCGAATTAAAATCTGTATTTTTGTAGGCATTTCAGACATCAGACTACTAACTACAAACTAAATATCTATGGAACACAAACAAGAAAAATCTACGAGTCTTCCCGAAAATGCGTATCGTGAATTAAAGGAGGGCGAAGAGTATAAACCGGTAATGCCTGCCGGGAGCAAATATCCCGAAGTCACTCGCTGGTCGCTGGGAATGGGACTTTTGATGGCTGTGATTTTTTCAGCAGCAGCAGCCTATTCCGGTTTGAAAATCGGACAGGTTTTTGAAGCAGCCATTCCCATCTCCATTTTTGCTGTGGGAGCATCTGCCGCAGTCCGTAAGAAAAATGCACTGGGTCAGAATGTGATTA
>CALMZF010000265.1 GCA_937870645.1 uncultured Paludibacter sp.
GATCAACACCGCCGGCTCCCGTCACATCTACCGTCATATAGGAGAACTCTCCGGACGCAGGAGCTGCCTGTTTTGTCCTTTGAAGGGTTGTGTTTGGAGTGGCTGAAATTCCTGTAGCGGTGCTGTATGGAATTGTTACTGTATAGGTACCTGCCGGCTGTCCATCCAATACTTTCAACAAAAATCCCTGCATGGAAGGAATTTCCTTACCAATAACCGGACTTGTGTTCTTAGGAATTGCTATATAACGGCCGGCATCTGTTATGTTTGTTTTTTTATCATTCCAGTTTCCCCAATCTGCTAAGCTTCCGGTATTATACAGATAAACAGTGCTATCAACTCCCGAAGCAGGGAACTGAATTTTACTTATATCAATGGCAGCAGTAAAGGAATTGCCAAAGATATTATAACCTGACCCCATTGAGGAGAGTTATTAACCGTGCTGGTATTTTTTGTTAAAGTCAGCGTCTGATCTCCGGTAACCAGTTCTCCCTGAAAAGAAACAGTTTTAGCTGCGGGCTGTGTGATTTCATAACCTGTAAATGCGGTAAGTTTATCATTATTGCCTACATCGGTCCATTTCTGATAATAACTGTTTAAGTTTTTATTTTCTTCATACTTTCTGATGTATGAACCCCACAACGAAGAATTATTATACAAAATATCGGTAATTTTTACCGGAACACCAAAAAACTGCCAGCGATAATAACCGGAATATTTTCCACCAGCCGGATCTGTCCAAGTCCACAAATCAGTTCCTTTGAAGCCTCGAGCGTACATCTGTACCGTAGCTTTTACGGCAGGATTTTTACTCGGATCGGTAAATATTAGACTGCCATTGGGTTGAGTAGCATTGGCCTGAATAAGAATTTTTGACGGATCAGTTTCCGAACCGGTTACCTTACCCTGCACAGTGAGTGATCGTGCCGGTGGTATGACTGTAGCAAGCGATGTTGCATTGGTTAAGTTATTGATAGTATGACTGGCATCGAGCAATTCAAGATTTTTTGATGCCGGTTTTGTAGGATTATTTGTTGACGTAGCAAATTCCACATCTTTCCCACAGGTCGAGTTTGCCGGGTCGCCCCAGTTGGTGCTTACTGCACCAGTCCAGAAATTATTTTTTCCATTTACGGTAAATGTTCCGGGACTTGAACCGCAACCGTATTTGGAGATAACATTAACATCATAAACTCCCCGTTCAATATTTTTGATGTTTTTAGTCGTTGCATCGAAAACGGCATCCCCCTGCTTAGCCCAGTCATAGTTGTACACTTCATTCCATCGGGGGGTATTCACAAGTTTACCCGTGGGTATTGTAGTGGTATTGGATACCGGTTCAAGGGTATCATCACCGGTTGTTTAGTAGAAGTTGTATCCGGCTATCAGTCCGGCATCTGCAGTAGTGTAATCATGAAATCCACCGCTTGCCAGCGCAGTTATCTCAGCTTGTGTCAAGGCGCGATTCCAAAAGCCCACCTTTACAATCTGACCGGTAAAAGGCTGTAAGTCTGTATCATCAAAAACCTGCCGGCCTATTCTTGTCAGATACTTACTTGATCCATAATTTGTTACCCTTTGATCTGTTTTTGGAGGACTATCATACACCCAATCACGTTGTAAAATACCATCAATGTAAATTTTCATGCCTGTATAATCTCCTGTACCTGCAATATGATGCCACTTGCCATCAATGGGATAATCAATACCTGTTACACAATTACCTGATCTGATGCCTATCGAATAAAGTTCCACTTTGTTATTAAGAAATCCCACTTCAACAACATTATTCTGTCCGAACAGGGCCACATTACCGACAGTAACATCGGTATTCACCCAGCCTTCGACAGTAAATCCTGTAAGATTATTCAGTAAACTTCCGTTCAGATTTACACCGTCGTTATAAATCGGATTACCATCCTGATTACTGACTTCTTTCGTTACACCGGGAATTGGACCATCGAATATCAGCGCGGTAGGTATTTTGAGTTTTATCGCTCCATCCTTGTCGCCAGGACAATTCTCGTGGGTAATTATCTCACGGATGGGATTGGGTGGAGGTGAATTTACCTGTATGGCAAAATTGGGAGAAGAGTTCAAAGTGGTATTACCATTATATCCTTTTACACTCAAGAATCCTGTGGTAGCAGTAGGGCTGAAACCGATAGTTACAAAGTTAGTTGTAGTTGTTGCCATATTGGAAGTTCCATTCAAAGTTGCACCTGCACCCAAATAAGTCCATACATACTTTGTTGCACCCGCAATCGTTGGTACAGTATATACTTTATCGGATGAGTTTTGGCATACATCGGTTGGTCCTGATATATTTAACGCTATTGCTTTAAATGTTGCAATTGCACCTGACCAGTTTGAAGAAGTGCTTAACGTACCTCCAGTGGAAGCTGGTTCGGCTGATGTGACAATCTTTTCGAGAGCATACACCTTTGCATTATTACCGGTTGTAGTTGAAGTTGAATTTGCAGAAGTAACAGAAGTGAAAGAATTTGTTGGAGCTCCTAATGTATAATTGCTACTTACTAATCCCATCCCCCCAATCCACAGTTCATTAGCCTGAGTAGTAAGTGGCGAACTACCGGTAATTGCATCTTTGCTGTTTCCTGTCGCAAATGCTGTTTGATCCAATGGACTTTCGGTAAGAATCCCGCTGTATTCCATCACCACAGCAGCTGCACGTAGCGTTGCATTTAAAGTTATTGTTACAGTAGTTCCAGCAGTAGTGGATGTAACTGGTGCATACCAAATTTCAGTGGTAATCCCATTCGAATTCGATGCTTGTACAGCCTGCGACCAGATGGTTGCGCCGGTTAAAGATAATGAAGATTTACGAGTAGTTGAAGTACTACGTGTTGAAATTACAGCAATCATGGTGTTTCCATTTGCAGGTTTTGCAATCGTTACAGTAAAAGATGTTGTAGTATTGCTTCCGGTACTCCCTGTCTTTGCCTGCACCCTTGTTTGCCCCTGCGCGTTTCCGCACACGAGAACCATTATGATTGCCAATAATATTAACTTACCGTAGAAAAGACGGGGTGTATTATTTCCTTGTAGTAAGGAAGGTGTTATTTTCTGCCGGTTTGGTGCCGCTGCAGATCGGTTGTAACAAATAGTAAAACTTCTCATATTCGGTTGTTTTTCAGAGAATGACTATGCTTTTCGAGTGTTAATTTCTTGTTTTTTAACTAGTTATTTACTTTTCACTTTTTACCAGTTCACACAGAATCGTTATCAGTTCTTCACGGCTGTTTATGCCCGGTTTCTTCAGTATGCGACATGTAATAAACTCTGTTGCAGAACATTATTCGGGTTCATTTTTTTTCATTATACCTGCATGCATCTCACGACAGTACGTTGCTGAGGTGTAGAATGAGTTTCGGGAGTTCGACCCGCGCTGCTCTATACATAGAGAACGAGTGGATATTTGCCGGGAAGAGGCTTAGGAAATCTGAATGATAAAATAATTATTGTCCGGGACATAACTGATATTAATAGTAATCATAACCTGTGAGCCATACGTATCCTGTATAAACATACGGTCATATATTAGCTTTCCACGTTCCCGGCGGTATTTAGTAATACCATCTAATCATTCAATATATACTGCAGTGAAGAATTTATCTTAATCAAAATCAATGATGCAATTATTATCCGGAAATTTTCCGCACAGCGTGTTTTTTTCAATATTATCCCGTTTTCGTTGATAATAATTGTTTTTACCAACAAAGCGCAGAGCAAAACACACGGCTCATATGACCGGTTCAAATGAAGATTTGAAACCGGGGGAAACTCGTTCATGTTCCTTGTAGCCCATGATTATAGAGCTATCAATTGACAATCGAGATTAAATTTACAGGTATTTAACTTATACAGAAATGTAAACAAACGGTTGGATAGTGTGAATAACTAAACAACTGAGATATAAACAAACAGGAAGAAAAACAATTTGGCAAAACAAAAGTAATAATAATATTTTCAATAAAAAATTTTTATTTGAATAAAATTAAAAATTATACACAAATATTTTGATTTTGTTCTGATACGCTGGTAATCAGGGTTTGCGCCCGGTCAACCGATGGATGGTTTTACCGGTTTGTTAAAGACAAAAGGATGTCATTTGTTTTCCGAAAACGAAAAATACGGATGATCTCCTGATAAATTCACCGGGATAAACTTGCGCATCAAAGGAAATTGTTATTTTTGTAAAAAATATGCATTCCCTCAACTCTTACCAAAACACCGGTTAAACACCTTTTAATTCTCCTGATATGAACATGAAAAAACACCTTTTGGCAGTTCTGACAATTTTCACTTCAGCAAGCTGTATGGTAGCTCAGCCACTGAGCAACATGAAACCCTACTCCATCGAAAAAGACCGGCTGCTCTACACCGTAGGCTATGCGCACCTGGATACCGAATGGAGCTGGGACTACCCCAACACCATCAACGAGCTTATTCTCAATACGATGACCGAAAACTTCCGGCTGTTCGAAAAATACCCGGATTATGTGTTCAATTTCACCGGTTCGCGGAGGTACAACATGATGAAGGAATATTATCCCGAACTGTTCCGAAAAGTGCAGCAGTACGTGGCACAGGACAGGTGGCATGTGTCGGGCTCGTCGGTGGATGAAGGGGAAGTGAATATCTCCTCGTCGGAATCGCTGGTGCGCCAGATACTGTATGGCAATCAGTTTTTCCGCACCGAATTCGGCAAAGAGAGTGTGGACTACATGCTCCCCGACTGTTTCGGTTTTCTGAGTAACCTGCCCACAGTGTTCAACCACTGCGGACTGCTGGGTTTCTCCACCCAAAAACTCACCTGGCGATCGGCTGCGGGCATTCCTTTCAATGTAGGGGTGTGGAACGGACCCGACGGGAAAGGCATTGTTGCCGCACTTAATGCCACCGATTACGGCGGAAGAATAGAAAAAAGATTAGATAAAAACGATCGCTGGGCTGCCCGGCTCGATGATAACAAACAAAAATCGGGCTATGCGTTCGATTACCGCTATTACGGCGTGGGCGATGAAGGCGGCGCTCCGCGCGAAACCGATGTGAAAAATGCACTGGCCAGTCAGCACAACGGGGATGAAAACTTCCGCGTGCTGCTCACTTCGTCCGATCAGATGTACCGCGACATCACTCCCGCCATCCGCGCAAAACTGCCCACTTATGCCGGTGAATTATTATTGATAGAGCACAGCGCGGGTTCCATGACTTCGCAGGCATTTATGAAACGGATGAACCGCAAAAATGAACTGCTGGCCCAATCGGCCGAAATGGCAGCTGCCTATGCCGACCTGTCGGGCAGCAATCCCTATCCGTACGGCAAACTGAACAGTGCCTGGGATTTGGTACTGGGAAGTCAGTTCCACGATATCCTGCCGGGCACCAGCATCCCGAAAGCGTACGAATATGCCTGGAACGATGAATTTATTGCTGCCAATAACCTGAGCGAAGTGCTGAAAAACAGCGTGGGCGTCCTTTCGGCAACGATGAATACGCAGACCAAAGGCAGATCGGTGGTGGTATATAATCCGGTGGCACGGGAACGTGAGGATGTGGTAACGGCCGAACTGGAATACGAGTCACGTCCCTCCTCCATTGCGGTGTATGATAACAACGAAAAACGCATTCCGGCTCAGATAATTGAAAAAAAAGGGAACAAACTGAAAATTATTTTTCAGGCAAAACTTCCTTCGGCTGGAATGGCCGTATTTGATGTCCGGGAAAATGAGGAAACGACTAATGTATCAAAACTCGCGGTAACAAAAAATACGCTGGAAAATGAATTCTATAAAATTCAGGTAGCTGATAATGGCGACATTGCCAGTATTTTGGATAAAAAAACCGGACGGGAACTGTTGAAAAGTCCGGCACGACTGGAGTTCCTGAAGGAAAGTCCGCAACAGTGGGCTGCCTGGAATATGGACTGGAAAGATCGTCAGCAGGCAGCAGTAGATTTCATGGATAAGGACGCAACCATCACGGTGGTGGAAAACGGTCCGGTTCGTGTCACCCTCGAAGTGCGCCGCAAAGGTCACGGCTCGGAAATTGTGCAGCAGTACAGCTTATCGGCAGGCGAAGCAGGCAAACGGGTGGAAATCACCAATAAAATCGACTGGCAGTCGCGCGGAGTGAGTCTCAAGGCATCGTTCCCGCTTGCTGTAAGCAACGAAAAAGCAACCTACAACCTGGGCGTAAGCACCATCAGCCGCGGCAACAACAACGAGAAACAGTTTGAAGTGCCGTCGAAGGAATGGTTTGACCTGACGGATAAAAGCGGAAAATACGGAGTTTCTATTCTGGAGGATTGCAAGTTCGGTTCCGACAACCCCGACGACAACACCCTGCGCCTGCCCCTGCTCTACCCACCCGCCGTCAACTGGAACTGGCTTACCTATCAGAGCACGCAGGACTGGGGAATTCACGATGTGAAATATGCTGTATACGGACATAAAGGCAACCCGAATGAAGGAGGATCTGCCTGGCAGGCTAAATTTTTCAATCAACCGCTCCTGGCTTTCGAAGTACCCAAACATGCGGGAGAAAACGGCAAATCA
>CALMZF010000266.1 GCA_937870645.1 uncultured Paludibacter sp.
AAAGCCGAAGACAAGAAAAAAGGCTACGGACTGGAACAACCGAATATAAAGAAGTAGGATAGTTCATAAAGTTTGTAAAGTTCATAAAGTTCATAAAGTTCATAAAGTTATAAAAACAAGAGAAAAGTGAAGTTTGATAGATTTGAAGATATTATTACCTGGCAAAAGTCAAAGGATTTGTGCAAGGAAATTTATTTATTATTTGAAAATTCAAAAGACTATTCATTCAAAGATCAAATTCAACGTGCTTCAGTTTCTATTATGAATAATATTGCCGAAGGATATGAACGACATACAAATAATGAATTCAAACATTTCTTATATATTTCAAAAGGTTCTTGCGGAGAAGTACGTTCGATGCTTATATTGGCTTTAGAATTGGGAAAAATCAATAAAACAGATTTTGATAGATTATATAAACAATCGGAAGACATTTCCAAAATGCTCTCAGGTTTAATTAAAACACTATAAACGTTAGTTTGTAAAGTTCTTACTTGATAAACTTTATGAACTTTATAACATGATAAACTCTTTTCAAACTTGATAAACTTGATAAACTTGATAAACTCATAATTATGGATAATCTACTAAACGAAGTAACCACCCGGGCACAGGTTTGGCTCGAGGGTAATTACGATGCCGAAACAAAGGCAGAAGTCCGCGAAATGCTTGATGCAGCGGATAAAACATTGCTGATTGAAGCATTCTACAAAGATTTGGAATTTGGTACCGGCGGCCTGCGCGGCATTATGGGTGCCGGAACTAACCGTATGAACATTTACACCGTGGGTGCTGCTACTCAGGGTTTGAGCAACTACCTGAAAGCTCAGTTTGCCTCGCTGCCGCAAATCAGTGTGGTCATCGGTCACGACTGCCGCAACAACAGCCGGAAATTTGCTGAAATTTCTGCCAACATCTTCTCGGCCAACGGCATCAAAGTCTATCTTTTCGAAGACCTCCGTCCTACTCCCGAAATTTCGTTTGCCATTCGTCATTTCGGCTGCCAGAGCGGCATTATCCTTACCGCTTCCCACAATCCGAAAGAATACAACGGCTACAAAGCTTACTGGGACGATGGCGCACAGATGATTGCCCCGCACGATGAAAATGTAATCACCGAAGTGATGAATATTAAAAACGTGAACGACATTAAATTCGAAGGAAACAAGGATTTAATTCAGATTATCGGACAGGAAGTGGATCGGGCATTTCTGGAAAAAATCAAAACACTTATTCTTTCACCCGAAGCCATCGAGCGTAACAAAGACCTGAAAATAGTGTACACACCCATCCACGGTACAGGCATTAAGCTCATCCCCGATGCCCTGCGCGCATACGGATTTACCAATATCATTGATGTGCCCGAGCAAAACGTAATCAGCGGTAATTTCCCCACAGTGGTTTCGCCCAATCCCGAAGAGCCGGCAGCACTGGAAATGGCTGTAAACAAAGCCCGGGAAACCGATGCCGACATTGTGATGGCTTCTGACCCCGACGCCGACCGAATTGGCATTGCCATAAAAAATGACAAAAACGAATGGATTTTGGTGAATGGAAATCAGACTTATCTGATCTTGATTTACTACCTGATACGCCGCTGGAAAGAACTCGGACGCCTCAAAGGCAATGAATATGTGGTAAAAACCATTGTTACCACCGAAGTAATGACCGATATAGCCCGCAAAAACGGGGTGGAATACTTCGATTGCTTTACCGGATTTAAGTGGATTGCTGCCGTGATGCGCGACAATGAAGGCAAGAAAACCTACATCGGCGGAGGTGAAGAAAGCTACGGCTTCCTGGCCGAAGATTTCGTGCGCGACAAAGATGCCGTTTCGGCATGCGCTCTGATGGCCGAAGTGACTGCCTGGGCCAAGGACAACGGCAAAACGCTGTTCGAATTGCTGCAGGATATTTACATTGAATATGGTTTCGGCAAGGAAAAAGGAATTTCGGTTGTTCGCAAGGGAAAATCGGGTGCCGAGGAAATTGCACAGATGATGATTGATTTCCGCACTTCACCGCCTGTTGAAATTGCCGGTTCGAAAGTTGTGACCATCAAAGATTACGAAACATTAAAGATGACGGATGTTGCTACCGGAAATGTAACTGATCTGGATATGCCGGCCACTTCCAACGTGCTGCAATTCTTCACTCAGGATGGTACAAAGATTTCTGTTCGTCCGTCGGGCACCGAACC
>CALMZF010000267.1 GCA_937870645.1 uncultured Paludibacter sp.
ACCATCCTCTTGAAAGTGATTGTTTCAGTTTTTCGAAAAAGTTTTGTCTGAACGGCGGAGTGTACTTGAACGCTTTCTTCTGCGAGATATTCAATTCGAGTGTGCTGTAGTTGACCTGGTCATTCAGATATTTCAGTCTGCCGGTGGTACTTTCTATTTCTTCTTCAAGTACACGTATCTTTTCCTCAATGTCAAGGATTTCTTTGATGCTTTTTGCATTACGTAGTAATTCCTGATAGCGTGTCAGGTATTTTTGTTTGTTGCCAAGCCGGGTTTCCAGGTCTATAAATTCTTCGGTAACATCGCGGGCGTCAATTTCTTTGTAACTGACCTCACCTTCACCGCTTTCAATTTTTGCAATCAGGATTTCAAACTTGTCAGAAGGAATTCTGATTTTCAGGTCGTACGCGGTAGTGTAGTCATTGTTGCTCAAACTTTCGTTGTCGTAATAACCGCCTAAGTTTCGAACGATGGTATCGATATTCGTCTTCGAAGCACTGAGGTTTTTCACGTCCATGCCCAACCTGCCATCCTTGATTATTTTTTTCTTAATGACGTCGCTTTCAGCAGTGTTTTTAAGTGGTTGAGATGCCTCTTTTTTATCAATTTTCGACAGCATCATTGCATCGATTTGTTCTGCTGATTTTGGGGCGCAGGAAGCTACTAAAAATGCAATAAGGATTATTCTAACAAGTTGTTTCATACTGATTTTAAATTTGTTGGTTATTTAGTTGGAAAATATTTGTTGTTATAAATTCAGTTTCAATCAATAATCGGATTTTTTACATTTAAGTTTTCCCGGATTTTAGTTTTTTAATTTCATTATCCAGTTCTTCCAATGCCTTTTTATCATCAGCTGCAATCCGTTGAGCATTGTATTTTTCGTATTCTGATCCGGCTATTTCAATAGCCAGCTCGTGCGAAATTCTACCGGTATGTTCAAGTATCTCATTATCGTTGATGGTTAGAATATCGTTTAGTTTTTTAATCCAGTCGGTCATATACATCACCTTTTTCTGCCTTGCTTGATTCTCTGCAAATGCCAGAAATTGTTCAACCAACAAATTCAACTGACTTATCTCTTCTTCTTTCAGGTAGTTTTTGGCAATACTCACGTCTGTTTTGCGAATTTTTGCACCTTGCCAGGTTGTTAAACCCATGTTTTTTTCTGTGGCTTTGGCTCTCGCAGCAATTAGTTCGGCTGCGGTATGTTGATGTATTGCCCAGTGTAATTTATTCTGAATGGTAGCAAAAAAATCCTTTGCCAGCGTGGTTTGTGCTTCATAGTCTATGCTGAGGGCAAAGATATCCTTCATCTTTTGATAAAATATCCGTTCTGAGCTGCGAATATCACGTATGCGCTCCTGAAGTTCGTCAAAATAACGTATTTGCCCGGCAGCTTTCATTCGTTCGTCGTCGAGCGTAAAACCCTTGATGATGTATTCTTTAAGACGTAATGTTGCCCAGATTCGGAATTGAGTAGCAACGTGGCTTTTAATGCGATAACCTACAGAAATGATCATGTCCAGATTGTAGTAGGTAATGTTTCGGGAAACACTTCTAATTCCTTCTTTTTGAACTTGTGCAATTTTTGCACAAGTTGCTTTCGCATCCAGTTCTCCCGAGTCATATATGTTTTTGATATGTTTTGTAATGGATGTTCTATCGGTTTGAAAAAGTGTTTCCAATTGGTATTGGTTTAGCCACACAGTTTCATTTTCCATGCGGACGTCTATTTTCACCGTTCCATCTTCGCTTTGATACAATAATATTTCGCCCCTGTTTTCCATAATTATCTGAATACCGATTAGTTTTATCAATCTTTTTTATCGTTCAAAAATACCTGTTTTTTCCGATTAATCCGGTGAAGAAGTGATCCATATCCGGGTTTTTGTTGCTATTTACTTTTATCTCTACTGGTAATAAAAGAATGCACACCTGTTTTTACATTTATAGTCCAGGGTCTGGGTTCAGGTATCCACAGTTTACCATTACCTATTTCAACGGGCATCCACAGGTAGCGCGAATTCCATTGTGCCCGCGGATTCCATCTATCGGCCATGAAAATAATCGTTGTGTCTTTGGTGCCGGTAACTTTAAGCAGATAGGTTGACTGCGAATTGTATGTTTTTGTTTCCGGTGGAGCTACATCGGTAAATTCGCTCCAAGGACCCGACAACGAGGGTGCTGAAGCAACTTTGTTTGGATTGGGGTTCCAACCCGTGAGTGCCGACGCAACAATGTAATACAATCCGCGGTAATGTACCAATGCTCCGCCCTCTAAAGGCGATTGTATAAATGCAATTTCCTTTTCCACACTCAGGTAATCGTCCGAAAGTTTGACAATGTAAAAGCCCATCGTAGGACGGCTTTCGAAAATGAGGTAAGCGCTGCCGTCGTCGTCGATAAACTGACCAATATCGCGGCTTTCTTTACCGAGCGGGCGAAATGATTTCACGAATGTAAAAGGACCTTCGGGTCTGGAGCTAACAGCCACACCGACACTTGCAAACTCATATTTCAGGCTGGAGTCCTGTGTGTTGCCGTCGAGGTGCATATACATCACGTATTTTTTTGTTTTGGCATTGTAGAACACTTTTGGCCGTTCGAGCACCAACCGGCTTTTTATTGTGTCGGGTTTCGATAGTTTAATTGCATCCCTTCTAAATTTCCAATTCATCAAATCGGTGGACGAATAACAGCTAACGTAACGATATACCGTGTCGGCTTCAGCTTCTTTTCGGCGTTGCTCGCCGTACCAGTAATATGTTTTTCCAAATTTGACAATTCCACCTCCATGTGCCTGAATATGATTGCCATCGGTATCCGGCCAACTCTCACCGGGTGTAATATGTGTTTGTTTTTGTCC
>CALMZF010000268.1 GCA_937870645.1 uncultured Paludibacter sp.
ATACGGGCCGAACGATTCGGATCGTATTCAATTGTTTTCACTGTAGCTGGTACACCATCTTTGTTACGTTTAAAGTCAATTACTCTGTATTTTCGCTTGTGTCCGCCACCGATATAGCGCATGGTCATTTTACCATCATGGTTACGACCACCACTTTTACCACCGCCAAATACAAGTGATTTTTCTGGTGCACTTGCAGTAATTGTGTCAAATGTACCAATAATCTTGTGTCTTTGCCCCGGTGTAGAGGGTTTTAATTTACGTACAGCCATTTATTTATTTAAGTTAGAAGTTAGAAGTTAGAAGTTAGAAGTCTGCATTATGCAATTTATCTTCATTTTCCAATTTCTAATTTCAGATTTTAATTTTTAGATATTGCTATAAAAATCTATTTTATCTCCTTCTTTCAATGTAACTATTGCTTTTTTGTAAGCAGAAGTAGCACCTTTGACAAGACCGGCTTTGGTAAAGCGGCTTTTCTTTTTGGGAGCTACTATGAATGTGTTCACATCTGTAACAGTTACATTGTATGCCTGCTCGATTGCTTTTTTAATTTCA
The DNA here is from genome assembly GCA_937870645.1 of uncultured Paludibacter sp. Taxonomy (GTDB): domain Bacteria; phylum Bacteroidota; class Bacteroidia; order Bacteroidales; family Paludibacteraceae; genus UPXZ01. The sequence goes on from CALMZF010000268.1 coordinate 559, forward strand.
ATCTTGTTTGCATCTTTTTGAACTCTAAAGCCAAAGCGGTTCAGCTTATCGCCCAGCTGAGTCATCTTTTCTGTAACGATTGGTTTTATGATTATTGCCATCTTTGTACCTCCTTAAGCTTTAATTAATTGTTCTAATGCAGCAACCGATTCTTCGGTAAACACTAATTTCTTCGCATGAAGAATTGAGTAAGTATTTAATTCTGAAACAGTTATTACTTTTGATGTCGCTAAATTACGAGCCGACAAATATACGTTTTTATTTCCGGTTGCTAAAATAAAAAGTGTCTTTTTATCAGCAACTTGCAAACTTTTTGTCATTGCTACGAATTCTTTCGTTTTTGGCGCTTCAAAATTCAGGGTATCAACAACTGTAATGGCATTTTCAAGCGCTTTATACGAAAGGGCTGATTTACGTGCCAGTTGTTTTACTTTTTTGTTGAGTTTGAAGTTGTAATCACGTGGCACAGGTCCGAACATACGTCCACCACCTACACGAACACCTGACTTGATGTCACCCGGACGAGCTCCACCACCACCTTTTTGCTTTCCTAACTTACGGGTACTACCTGAAAGTTCGCTGCGACCTTTCGTTTTGTGTGTTCCCTGACGTTGATTAGCCAAATACTGTTTCACATCTAAATAAATAGCATGGTCATTTGGCTCTATACCGAATATAGCATCGTCTAACGACACTTTTTTGCCGGTTTCTTTTCCTTTAATGTCTAAAATATTCAGTTCCATGGTTATTTATTGATGATTACGATTGAACCTTTTGCACCCGGTACAGATCCTTTAACAAGAATCAGATTATGTTCGGGTATTACTTTTAATACCTGCAAATTTTGCATAGTTACTCGGTCGCCACCTGTACGGCCACCCATACGCATTCCCGGGAATACACGTGAAGGCCATGACGATGCACCGAGTGATCCCGGAGCGCGAAGACGGTTGTGCTGACCATGAGTAGCCTGACCTACCCCACCAAAACCATGGCGTTTTACTACACCCTGGTGTCCTTTACCTTTTGAGGTTCCGATAACATCCACAAATGTATCGGCTTCAAAAACTGTGTCAACGGTGATTACATCACCCAATTTGAATTCTTGTTCGAATTCGTTGAACTCAACCAAGTGGCGCTGCGGAGCTACTCCTGCTGCTTTGAAACGTCCTGCTTCAGCTTTGTTGGTATGTTTTTCAGTTTTTTCCTGAAAACCCACCTGAACAGCTTTGTATCCGTCTGTTTCTACAGTTTTAATTTGAGTAACAACACAAGGACCTGCTTCGATAACAGTGCATGGTACATTTTTACCATCGGCACTGAAAACGGATGTCATTCCGATTTTTTTTCCTAATAATCCTGGCATTTCAAATTTAAATTAACCTGCCCCCTAACCCCCTAAAGGGGGAATTATTGGGTAGGTATGATGAATAATTATTTTGTTTTAATTAATAAAACCTTAAGAGACCCCTTTTTAATCTCCCCCTTTAGGGGGCCGGGGGGCTTGTTCCTTATACTTTAATTTCCACTTCTACACCGCTGGGCAGTTCGAGTTTCATCAATGCATCCACTGTTTTGCTCGTTGAGCTGTAAATGTCGATAAGACGTTTGTAAGATGAGAGTTCGAATTGTTCACGTGCTTTCTTGTTAACGAAAGTAGAACGGTTCACTGTAAAAATGCGTTTGTGAGTTGGAAGTGGAATTGGGCCACTTACTACTGCACCTGTAGCTTTCACAGTTTTTACGATTTTTTCGGCCGATTTGTCAACCAGATTGTGATCGTAAGATTTCAGTTTAATTCTGATTTTTTGACTCATTGTCTGTTTTTTAATTATTAATTGTACATTTATTATTGTTGCCGGTTAAGAGTCATTCGCTAACCGGTTTTTCACATATTTACATATAAACAATAGTTTGTGAGCGAAATCACAAACTATTGTTATTATTTATAAAAGTTCAACTTTTCCTTTAGCTTCTGTTACCACCTGTTTTGCGATAGCATTTGATACTTCGGCATAATGTGAGAACTCCATGGAAGAAGTAGCACGACCGGAAGAAATGGTACGCAATGCAGTTACATAACCGAACATTTCTGAAAGCGGCACTTTGGCTTTTACAATCCGGGCACCGGTGCGGCTTGATTCCATGCCTTCAACCTGTCCACGACGTTTGTTCAAGTCACCGATTACATCACCCATGTTTTCTTCGGGTGTAACCACTTCCATCTTCATGATTGGTTCCAAAAGAACCGGTTTTGCTTTAGCACAGGCAGTTTTATAAGCAATCTGAGCACAAATTTCGAATGATAACTGGTCTGAATCGACAGCATGGAATGAACCGTCAATGAGTGTTACTTTCAGCGAATCCATCGGGAAGCCAACCAATACACCATTTTTCATAGCGAGTTGAAATCCTTTCTGTATGGAAGGTATAAATTCCTTGGGAATATTACCGCCTTTCACCACATCGATAAACTGAAGTGATCCTTCAAAATCCTTATCGGCCGGGCCTACTTTTACGATAATATCAGCGAATTTACCACGACCTCCGGATTGTTTCTTATAAACTTCCCGAATTTCCACAGATTGAGTAATTGCTTCTTTGTAAGCCACCTGTGGACGACCCTGATTACATTCCACTTTGAATTCACGTTTCAGACGGTCGATAATAATTTCGAGGTGAAGTTCACCCATACCACTAATAACGGTCTGACCCGATTGTTCGTCGGTGTGAACTGTAAATGTTGGATCCTCTTCGGCCAGTTTGGCAAGTCCCATACCCAGTTTGTCTAAGTCTTTCTGAGTTTTTGGTTCTACAGAAATACCGATAACAGGTGCCGGGAAGTCCATTGATTCAAGTGTAATAGGATGCGCTTCGTCGCAAAGCGTATCACCTGTACGAATATCCTTAAATCCTACACCTGCGCCAATATCACCGGCAGAGATGAGTTCAACGGGATTTTGTTTGTTGGAATGCATCTGGAAAATACGTGAAATACGTTCTTTCTTTTGCGAACGGGTATTGTACACATACGAACCGGCGTCTAATTTACCTGAATATACACGGAAGAAGCAAAGACGACCTACATAAGGGTCGGTAGCAATCTTAAATGCCAATGCACACAAGGGTTCACTTGGATCGGGATGACGTACGACATCTTTATCTTCGAAACGGGGATCTTTACCTACAATTTCAGGCGTATCGAGCGGACTTGGCAAATAAGCACAAACTGCATCAAGCATGGTTTGTACACCCTTGTTTTTGAAAGAAGATCCGCAAATCATCGGATTGATTTGCATGGACAAGGTACCTTTGCGTATAGCCACTCTGATTTCATCTTCAGTGATAGTAGAAGGATCGTCAAAATATTTTTGCATCAACACATCGTCAAATTCAGCGATGGTTTCGAGCATTTTATCTCTCCATTCCTGAGCTTCAGCCAATAGTTCAGCAGGAACTTCTTCCACACTATATTCAGCACCCATAGTTTCATCATGCCACAGAATTGCTTTCATCTGCACCAAATCCACCACTCCTCTGAATTTTTCTTCAGCACCGATTGGAATTTGAATAGCACATGGTGTAGCTCCAAGTACAGTTTTTACCTGACGAACAACTTCATAAAAGTCGGCTCCCGAACGGTCCATTTTATTTACATAACCGATACGTGGAACATTGTATTTATCAGCCTGACGCCATACCGTTTCCGATTGGGGTTCAACACCACCCACCGCACAGAATGCTGCAACAGCACCATCAAGGATACGTAATGACCTTTCTACCTCAACAGTAAAGTCCACGTGTCCCGGAGTGTCAATCAGATTAATTTTATATTTATCACTTTTGTAGTTCCATGTTGTTGTTGTTGCTGCTGAGGTGATGGTGATACCGCGTTCCTGCTCCTGTTCCATCCAGTCCATAGTGGCAGCTCCATCATGTACCTCTCCGATTTTATGGGTCAATCCCGTATAAAAAAGAATACGTTCAGATGTTGTTGTTTTACCGGCATCGATGTGAGCCATGATACCGATATTTCTATTTAGACTTAAATCTGCTTTTGCCATTTGTAATTTTTATACCTGTTTTAATTAATACCTCTAACCTGTGCTGTTTATTTAAAATCTGAAATGAGCAAAAGCACGGTTAGCTTCAGCCATACGATGCATATCTTCCTTGCGTTTGTATGCACCACCCTGGTTGTTGAATGCGTCGATAATTTCGGCGGCCAGTTTATCAGCCATCGAACGACCGCCACGTTTACGGGCGTATAATATAAGATTTTTCATTGAAATAGATTCTTTCCTGTCGGGACGAATCTCTGTAGGAACCTGGAAAGTAGCACCACCCACACGGCGTGATTTTACTTCTACAAGCGGAGTGATATTCTCAAGCGCTTTCTTCCAGATATCGAGGGGGGATTTTTCTTCGTTAGGAAGTTTGTTTTTTACTACTTCCAACGAATCGTAGAATATACCGAAAGCAATTGATTTTTTACCATCAAACATCAGGTGGTTTACGAATTTGGTAACCCCTGATTCATTGAAAACCGGATCAGGTAAAACGATCCTTTTTTTTGGTTTTGACTTTCTCATTTTTGTAAAAATTTCCGTTTTTTGTTTTTTGGTTGCATTTAGTCTTACTTCAACAGTTCCTCCGAACCATTTACTCAACCTTTCATCCGCTACCTTAAAACGCAAACAAGTTGTTTGAACTTGATTTTGTTAATTTTTTGTTAGAAATTCTGAATTTTCTTCAGACGGGTAGATTTACTCAGCGTAAATTACTTTTTCCCTTTACCTTTGGCTGCTGCAGCTGCTTGTCCCGGTTTCGGACGTTTTGCACCGTATTTGGAGCGACGTTGTGTACGACCGCTTACTCCGGCTGTATCCAATGTACCACGAACAACGTGATAACGTACACCTGGAAGGTCTTTTACACGACCACCACGAACCATTACGATTGAGTGTTCCTGCAGGTTGTGTCCTTCTCCCGGAATGTAGGCATTCACTTCCTTCTGGTTCGTTAAACGTACACGAGCCACTTTACGCATAGCCGAGTTAGGTTTTTTAGGGGTGGTAGTATAAACACGAACACAAACACCACGACGCTGCGGACATGAATCCAAAGCCGGTGATTTACTCTTGTCTATGAGTTCTACTCTTCCTTTTCTAACTAATTGCTGAATTGTAGGCATTTTACTTCTGTTTGATAAATAAATACTTATTAATTATCCATTTAGATTTTTCTCCAAATTGGGTTGCAAAGGTACGAAGTTTTTTCTAAATGGCAATAGGTGTGAAAATTATTTTTTCATATTTGCTTAAAAAGGTTATTGCAGACCGTGATTTTCCGATTTTAACACGGGGAAGTCTTTTTTTTATTCATGGTCGAATAATTTTTTCATTTACTATAATTCAAGGAATTTTACCCGGATTACATTCCTGTCTCCTTTTTTCATTTTCAAAGAAACGAAACCGTTGGTAGTTGTCAGCGATTTTCCATTTTTGGATAAAAAAACCGAATTTGAGGGAACTTTAATCCTGAATGTATTTTCGGCTGTGGCTGTGATTGTCAGGATTTCAATCTTTTTATCTGTCCATTTTGCATCAATAGTTGCTCCGCCACGAGCCCGCAATCCTTTGAAACTTCCTGTATGCCACACATCAGGTAGCGCCGGAAGTAGCTCGATATAACCATCCTGACTTTGGATCAGCATTTCGGCGATTCCTGAAGTTCCACCGAAATTTCCGTCAATCTGGAAGGGTGGATGAGCGCAAAACAGGTTGGGATAGGTACCACCACGGTGGCGGGTGTCAGTTGATGCATTCATCACAATAGAGGGTTGCAATAAGCTTTTCAGCAGTTTGTAAGCCCGGTTGCCATCGTGCAATCTGGCCCAGAAATTCACTTTCCATGCTCGCGACCAGCCTGTTCCGCCATCTCCGCGGCGTTCCAGGGTTTCTTTGGCTGCAGCAGCCAGTTCGGGTGTTGTATTTGGCGATATCTGATTGGTAGGAAACAATCCGTAGAGGTGTGAAACGTGCCGGTGCTGAGGTTCCACTTCTTCGTAATCCTGCAGCCATTCCATCAGGTAGCCTTTTTTACTGATTTGCATCGGTGGAAGCTTTGGCAGGGTTTCCTTGATTTTTGAGACCGTTTGGTCCTCAACACCCAGAATTTGAGAAGCAGAAAGCACATTATTGAAAAGTTCGGTCATTATTTGTGTATCCATTGCCGGACCCATGCACACGTAAGCGGTTTGGTTTGTTCCCGGCTGACGGAAACCATTTTCCGGCGACGAAGATGGTGCAGTAACCAACCAACCGTGTACTGGCTCTTTGACAAGGGTTGAAAGGAAAAAGTCAGCTGCTCCCTTCAGGGTCGGATATACTGATGCCAGATACTCTTTATCCTGAGTAAAAGCGTAATGCTCCCAAAGATGTTCGCAGAGCCACGCGCCGCCCGTTACGGTTGCACCCCACGAAGCATGTTCGCCGGGAGCGGTAAATTTCCACGGATTGCTCATCATGTGGGCTGTCCATCCTTTGGCTCCGTAGTAGGTTTTGGCAGTGGCAGTTCCCGATGGCACCAGGGATTTGGTAAACTCAATGAGTGGTTTGTGCAAGTCCGAAAGATTGCAGACTTCCGCCAGCCAATAGTTCATCTGAAGATTAATATTCAGGTGATAATCACCATTCCAGGGTGTTTGAACTGTGTTTGACCACAAACCCTGCAAGTTGAGTGGAAGTGATTGTTCATTCGTTCCGCTAATCATCAGGTATCGGCCAAACTGAAAATAAAGGGCTGCAAATGACGGATCGTCGTTTTTCCGGAAATCATTCAAGCGTTTTTCGGTAGTAACCGCGTAATCTTGATTGCCCAAATTTAATTCCACCCGATCGAATTTTTCCTTATATTTTTTAATATGCTGTTTTTTTATCGTCGAATAAGAACGCTTCTCAGCATTAGCAAGCAATTTATCTACTGTTTGAAGATAATTCTTATCCAGCATATCGGTAGAAGTGGATATCAAAATCAGGGCCTCGTCAGCATCCTGCAACGACAGATTATTTCCTACCGTTGAGATCGTTCCACCTTTAGACACAATTTTCATCTTTGTCAGAAATTTCACTCCGGTGGTTCCGTTGTAGCCGTCGTTGAGCTGACCTTCCATTACCAGGATATTATCTTTCACCGAAATATTTGCACGTTCGGGGCGAGTAAGTTTTAATTCAAAGGAAACGGATTTTTTCTTATCAGCCGAAATTCGTATTACCAGCACATTATCGGCGTGCGAGGCCAGGTATTCACGTGTGAATTGTACATCGCCCTGTGTAAATGTGGTAGCAGCCACAGCATCCGACAAATTCAAACTGCGCGAGTATTTTTGAGTAGCATTTCCGACGGGTAATTGCTGATGGATGTACAAATCGCCCAACATCTGAAAACAGCCAAAAGGCACATCCTTGCCATTGCCAAATCCAGAGCCTGCTCCTTTGCATTTAAAATGCTCGTACATAATTTCCTGTGCTTCTGTATTTTTTCCTTCCAGCAGCAGTTTACGAATTTCAGGTAAATAGTTTATTGCATCGGTATTGAGCGCATCCTGCTCACTACCCGACCACATAGTAATATCGTTCAGCACAATATGATCCGTTTCAATGCCGCCACCGGGCATCATCCCTATTCGTCCGTTACCGAGTGGAAGGCTTTTTTCCCAACAATCGGCCGGGGTATCGTACATCAATTTCAAATCCTGTTTTGGCGGATTGGCATTAATACTACTCAAAAAGGAAAGTGCTAAAAAACCGACAATTAAAATACGTGCTTTCATGTTTATATTTTTCATATCAGCCCCCTAACCCCCTAAAGGGGGAATATTGAGCGTCTATCATTTGTTAAGAGTTATTTAATCATGCCATTGCGTGTCCAATTTTATTTTGTTGGACATGGGTGTTTCATCTATACTTTTTTTCGAAATTTATTTCTTCAGAATTACACTGTTTGGCTCTGATAACTCAGTTCGAATATCCTTTTCCGGGTCAATGCCTTTTTCAAATTGGTTATTCAATAACTGAATATTTTTCACTTTTTCAAAGAAAAACATATATTTATTCCAGTGGAAAGGTTCAAATTCGGTGTTGTACTTCACGGTATTATTTCTGAAAATCAGTCCGTTGGTGGATTTGGCATACAGCAACGGTCGATCAAACGTTTCGAATTCATTATTTTCAATAACTATTCCTGAATGGAAGTATTTTTTTTGATTTTTCAAATCCGGAATTTCGGGATAAATGGAAATAATGGCATTGGTGAACTGATAATTGGCAGTAAGTGCATTCACAAATTTGTTATTTCTGATTATCACCTCTTTACAGGCTCCGGTTTCGAACCAGCCGTTGCAGTCGCCACAAAGCAGGATAGCTGTGCCATGCG
>CALMZF010000269.1 GCA_937870645.1 uncultured Paludibacter sp.
TTTGGAATTTCGCCCAGCACCGGCACGGTGGAAAATGCCTCCAGTTCTTCCTTATTTTCGATCTGATAGCGCATCAAATCTCTGATCTTTATTCCAATTACGGGTATGAGCAGGCCAATGAGCAATGAGGAGAACAGAATAATTTTCTTTCGTGGAGCAACGGGACCTGCATACCGAACCGTGTCAATCAGTTTGGTGCTGGGAGCAACAGCCGACATATTCATGTATTTTTCCTCCTTTTTTTGAAGTAAATATAAAAATAGTCCTTCTTTCACTCCCTGTTGGCGTTTTATGTCAGTGTATTGCCGTTCCTGACGGGGTACCGCTCTGATGCGTGCACTGGTTTGATAGTATTGTGACAGAATGTCCCTGCGTGCAATCTGCAGGTTGTTCTCCTCGTTTTCCAAACTGGATTTTACCGTGTTATAAGTATTTTGAATTTTATTATTCAGATCTACCATGGCCTGATTACTACCAGATGCAATACGTGATAACCTGTTCTTATCCAGGACCAGTTTGTTGTAATTACTGATCATATCGTTCAGACCACTGCTTTTTATTCCTGAATTGGCGGGAAGAAGCTGGTCGTGACTTTGATTATTCTGAACATAGGATTTCAGGTTGGACACAATACCCAATTGTGTTTCCAATTCAAGTCTTTTTTGTTGTGCATCGGCCGTTTGAGCGTTGTAGATGTCTGATTGAGCTGCCAGATCCGTTATTCCCTGTGATTGTTTGTAGTTTTCGGCCTGCGATTCTACGGTATTAAGTTCTTTGCTGAGTGAGTTGAGATGCTCTTCTATCAGTTGTGAGGTCTTATTGGCCATTTCCAGTTGGTCATTCATTTCTTCCAGGTTATATACTTCGATGAATTTTCTCAGAAAATCTTTACCGAGTGCAACATTTGAACTTACCATGGACAAATTCACTACCGATGATCCTTTTGAGGCCAGTTCCATCTTGATTTGTTTCAAAAACTGATCGGCTACAGTCATCGGATTTTCAAGATTTACCTCTATCTGCATATCATCATGCAGTTTCAGATTGCTTTTCCTGAGGTTTATTCTCCCAAAGGGTAATTTCACTTCTTTATCCGAAATAAAGGCATGTACCGTGTAAGGATTTTCGTTATACGTACCGGTAAATTCGCACCTCCCATCGGGGTGAACCAGTACCTGAAAGCTGACGGGATCGTTAAAATTTTTCAGAATGCTGTCGGGTAAAGTCACCAGGATGGGGCTTTCATCTCCGTAAAGCACATAGCTCCTGTATTTGCCTAAACCGGGAATGAGTTTGTTGATTCCCAACTTTTGAATTAAACTCAAAGTGCTGATTTGATAATACGTGGCATAGACCCCAAGTTCACGTACCACTTTCTCAAAAATCAGTGAGTTTTTCAATAATTCAAGCTCATTATCTACACTGTTTTTTTGAGTAATGATACTCATGTCCTTGAATACGCTCATTTCCACCGATCCACTGCCTTTTACGTCATCTTTAATCAATACAGATGTTTTGATGCCGTAACTTGGCAGAGTAAATTTAAGATATGTAGCAGCTACTGCTACACATACTATCAGCGAAAGTACAAACCACTTCCAGTAGGAAATATACTTAATCAGTATTCCTAATAAATCAATGGGTGGCTCCGGCAACAGATTGAATTCATCTTCCTTTTCAGAGTATTTATTCATATTATTTTTTTTTACTCATTGTATCACCTAAAAATTCAATTAATAAACCTGCTATTATTTTTTATAAATGGAATACACCGTCAAAACCAGGCTTGTAAGTGTCAATCCAACGGATAATGAGGAAAGTCTAAAAGTTTCGGCGGCACCGAAGTTTGCTGAATTTGATTTCGATTTATTCGGTTCTACATAAACCACATCATTCTGTTCCAGAAAATAAGCCGGAGAGTTGATTATATTTTTATCATTAAGATTAAGGGTGATGTATTTTTTTATTCCCTCGGCATCTTCCCGCAGTACCTTTACGTTGTCGCGACGACCGTATATGGTCATATCGCCGGCTAATGCCAGGCCTTCGAGTATCGTCATTCGGTCATTACCGGTTTCGTATTTTCCCGGTTTTAGCACTTCTCCAAGTATATTTACCGAGTAGTTATTGATACGTATGGTAATGATCGGCATTTCTTTGGTGAAAGCTGGTGCCAGCATTTTCTGAAGTGTTAATTCCAACTCTTTGCGTGTAAGATTTTTGACCTGAATTTTTCCCAATACAGGAAAATTTATATACCCGTCATTATCAACCAGGTAATTTTGCAGTTTTGGTTGTGAATAAAGTGAGCCGGCATCAGTGGGTGTTTCTGTTTGCGGGGTAACCAGATTATAGATTCGCGAAGCTTCGGGCTCCGAACTCACAACAGTAATGGAAAGCATATCTTTTGGTTTGATACGTGCATCAAACAGACCCGAAGATGGGTTCGTATTAACCGATAATTTGGATTTGTTGTCCGATTTTTCAAAATACGCAATGTTTTTTACCCCTGAGCAGGAACTGATAAAAAGTATGCCTGCCAATAAAAACATATTCTTGTAAGTTGTTTTATTCATCGTTGGTTTTTTTATTTGAAAAGTTAGTATAATTCTTTCACGTATTATTAACCGAGTGCTTGTTGTTTGTTTTAAGCATTATCAGGCAGATATGTTTCTTTGTGCTTAGTATTGCTCCTTTGGGGCAATTTTATTTTTTATGATAGAACACGTTAAAACCATTAAAAGTTTAGATCTGTATTTTATTATAAATCAAAAGAATTTGAAAATAATATGTTTTTTAATATAAATTCTTAGCAGTCTATATAATCACTGAAATGCTGAACAAAGGCTCTGAATAATTTGTTTTTTAAATGATAAAAAATAGGAATGACGGTCGAACTGATTAATGTGGAATAAGTGTCTGCATTTCAGAATGATATGAATTTATATCCGGTAAAGATGAGCAAGAAATCAACAATTATTCCGGTTTTATTTTTTTTAATTCATTGTTTTGTAGCCGGACAGGGATCAGCCTATACAGGATTGTATAAAAAATCTCCCTCCTTAAGGTATGTGGATACCAAAAACCTTATAATTGAAGGCGTTGAAATAGTTGATGTTAAAGATCCCTGTATTGCTCTTTATGGATGTAGCCATATTACCATCAGAAATTGTAAACTGGGACCGGCAATATCCAATTTGGGAATTTATTTATACCGTTGTTCTGATATTACCATTACTAACTGTGTAATCGAAAATGTAGCATCAGGCATGATTGCGTCCACCTGTACAGGCAATATCAGGTTTGAATACAATGATGTGAAAAACATTCTTGGATATTCGCGTGGTGGTGAAAAATCATGGGGACAAATGGTTCAGTTTATCAGTGTATCGGGTGCCGGTAACAGCATCAGTTATAATGTGTGCGAAAATGTATCCGGCGAAAGTGCCCCCGAAGACATAATAAATCTTTTTAATTCGCACGGAAGGGTGGAAAGTCCGATCCGGGTTGTCGGGAATTGGCTGAAGGGGGGAGGCCCTTCCGAATCGGGCGGAGGAATAAATCTTGGAGACAATGGTGGCTCATACCAGACGGCCGAAGAAAATATCCTGGTCGATCCCGGGCAGTATGGAATAGGCATTTCCGGAGGAGATCATCTGAAAATCAAAAACAATAAAATAGTTGGTAATAAGCTGCCATTCAGTAATGTGGGCATTACTGTATGTAACTGGTATACGAATGAGGACGTAAAATGTCAGGATATTGAAGTGGCTGATAACGAAATAAATTATGTAAACAAAAATGGAGAAGCAAATCCTCTCTGGAACGGAGGTAACTGCGGAAAAATCGATAGCTGGGAAACCAATTTATTCAACCGGGAATTAAATAAGTCCATACTGCCGCCACAAATATGGGGGAGAGCACATCAAAAAGCTCCTGACTGGACACCGGGATGGCCGGTTGTATCAGCCATTATGTCGGATGGATTTACACTCTGTGTCAATACACTGGATAAAGGAATTTCCTATTATGTGATTCTGCCTGCAGGTTCTGCTTCACCCACATCAGCTCAGATCAAAGAAGGCAGGGACACATCCGGAAAACCGCTCGGATGGAATGTGAAAGGAAAAATTAAGTGCGATATTGCTCAA
>CALMZF010000270.1 GCA_937870645.1 uncultured Paludibacter sp.
TTCGTTTTCTGTCCCCGAAATAGCCTACAGGTGTGACGGCGGGAATAATTTCATCCTCCTGCAACCCCACAGCCGTTGCAAAGTCCGTTTTATTGTACGTACCCCCCATCCAGCAGGTGCCGATGTTCAGTTGTGTGCAATAAAGTATCACTTTTTCCATACAATACCCGAAGTCTTCCAGGTTTTTGTCTCCTTCCTTTACCTTTCCGGCTATATAATTCTTTGTGCCGTTGATTACTCCATATGTGCCGAGCTTAACATCTTTATATTCACCGGTACTGCCGTCTATCCAGTAGAAATCCACCTTATTGCCGAATAGCCCCACGTTGCCGGTTTTCATATAGCTGATAATCTGTTGCTTTATTTCCGGTTCTATGGCTGTACCCTCGAAGGTTCGTATCGATTTGCGCGTCCGTATTAGTTCTTCTATGTGTTGTATCATATTATAATTTTGTTGTGTTTCAGACACAAAGCTAAGAAAAAAAGCAACAAAACGGACAACGTATTTGATATTCGTCAAACAGTGAACTGTAGATTTCTACTTTCATTTTTTTGCATTGAACTTAATAATAGTTCAAATTGTTTTATTTAAAATAATTATAAATTAATATGTTGTAAATTGCAGTAAACTAATCAATTAAAAAATTATTAATTATGAAAGTCAGAATTGTGTTTTATGTAATGGTTTTATTAACCGTTATTGGCTGTACTCAAAATGGCGCTAAATTGCCCGAAGGAACCTGGAAGATGGTTAATTTTCAATATTATTCGGGGGATACACTAAAGGCTAATGATGTAATGGATGATTCAGTTAATCAGGTTAAGATCTGGACACCCAACTATTTTACGTTTGTCGGTAGAAGTAAGGGCGATTCAACCTACCAGGACAATTATGGAGGTGGAACCTATAAGTTGGATGGCATCAACTATGAAGAAAACATTCAATTTCATAGTTATAAATCTTATATTGGTCAAACGGTGAAATTACTATTGGAGCTGAAAGGTGATACCCTTGTTCAGACTTTCCCGGTAGATAATATGTGGAAACCTGAAAAATCACATTTTATTGAAAAATACGTACGATTGCAATAGACCCTAAAACGGTTAACGGTTAACGTTCAGCGGTTTACGAAACGAAAAACGTCAATAAAAAAATCCCGCAATCAATGATTGCAGGATTTTTTTATGTAAGTATAGTACCCAAATACTATCTTTTCTTGCTCCCCCTTCGGGGGATTTAGGGGGCTTGTCTTCTTATTTCGTTACCTTTTCCAGCCTTCGCATCATAGCGAATATAAACGTAGCGGAGATAATGCAGCAAATGAAGAATACTCCCCACAGTACATACAGATCGACGCGTCCCCAAAGTGTGCTGCCGATAAAGAGCAGTTTATTACCCACAGCAGTAGCCAGCAGCCAGCCACCCTGCATCAGACCCTGAAAGCGAGGTGGAGCCACTTTCGAAACGAAAGAGAGACCCATCGGGCTTAGGAATAGTTCGGCAATGGTCAATATCAGGTAGCTGCTCATGAGCCAGTACGGTGATATACGCGAAGTGGCCGGGGTAGGAGCTCCATCCAGTAAGTGAGGCGACTCGAGGTTCAACGATCCAACCAGTACGATGATAAATGCAGAAGCAGCTATTATCATACCAAATCCAATTTTCCGGGGTGTCGAAGGCTCTTTGCCTTTTGAACTTAGGAAACTGAAGAAGCCCATCACCACCGGTGTAAGTGCCACGATAAACAGCGGATTGAACGCCTGGAAAATTTCGGGAGAGATAGGATTAAGTTCTTTGGCATTGCTGATAAAATAGTAGCAGGCTGCTCCGAATGCAAGGGTTAAACCGGCACCGATTACGCGCGAACGCATCATGGATTTGCTTCGGAACATAAGAACCATACCCGCAATGGTAGCAATCACACACAAGAGTGATTCCAGGTTGAAGAACAGGTTGGTGAATGGTCCCACTTCCTTGACGGTGTAGTCACGCGCAAAGAGTGTGAGTGTCAGCCCATTCTGATGGAACGACATCCAGAAGAATATAACCACAATAAATACAAGTATGAGTGAAATAACCCGGGGGCGTTCTTCCTTGGTCGACATTTGGAA
>CALMZF010000271.1 GCA_937870645.1 uncultured Paludibacter sp.
TAGGCCGAACTGTGCGAAAAGTTCACATTGCTGGTTGGGTGTAACTGAACCCATACTCAATCCATCTTCAGGATAAAAGCTCATATCGCCGGCATCGAATTTAAAACCATCAACTCCAAAATCATTCACCAGCCTATCGAGTTGTTGATTAAACCAGCTAACTGCAGCCGGATTTGAGAAATCAAGCACAGCAGATTGACCGTTCCACCATTCCACCATCAGCGGCTTGGATTGGGTTTGCCAGGTATCATTTTCGGAAGATTTCTGCAATAGAAATCCTTTAGCTTCTTTAAGTGTATTGTAAATCATGGCCTGATCGGCACTTACAAACGGGCATATCCACAACATAACCTTGAAGCCCATTTTGTGCAATTTATCGATCATTGCCTTCGGATCCGTGAAACGACCCGGGTGGAATTTCCATAAGCCGTAATCTTCCTGCCATGTATCGTCAATCATCAGAACTCCCGGAGGGAATCCGTTATCAATTATTCCTTGGGCGTATTTCAGAACGTCAGCCTGGTTTTGATTGTAGGTGAGTTCGATCCAGGTGTTGTACTGTGGCTGCGAAAACAATAAGTTATCAGGGGATTTACCATTCGAAGGGAAATATTTCTGACGTACATATCGTTGAACCTCAGCCAGCGAATTTCCACTTTTGCCGGCTACAACCTGCTTATTTGGATCAGTAATAATGATTTCATTTCCCCTGATCTCAAACTTAAAAGGTTTTTCGCTCCAGATATACTGGCCTTTACTTGTAAGTACCAGTGGCTGTGACTGGTTTGATTTATTATTGCCATAAAAATCCATGGAGTAATCAGTACTAAAAGGCATCAGGTGCCCGTCGTTAATTACGCCGGCCCAGACTTTTTCACCTTCCGAAAGATTTACCCTTTTGATTTTATTTACTTCCTGACCATAGCAAATCAGGGAAAGCGAAAAGATGTAAATAAAAAATGAAATTCTCTGTAACATACTTTAATCTTTAGTTTTTAATTTTATTAATCTGATTCGTAGTAAATTATGATACCGGCTCTGTTTACTGAAGGCTTTAATTCACATTCAAATTGAAGAATTTAAAATTTACGTTTGGAAACTACCAGCTTGCCTGTCAATTCTTTTGTGCTTTTCGTTTTGAGAGTTACAATATAAATGCCATCCGGTATTCCTGAGATATCATGTCCGAAAGCCGTATATAAACTTTCGCTCACCGTGCGACCACAGAGATCAGACACTTTTATGACTGAGCCTTTTGTTGCTCCCTGAATAAAAAAAACCTTATCACATGGATTAGGATAAATTATCAGATTTTCTTTCACAGGTAGTTCGTATGTGCTTTCTGTCAGGTTATACTCGAAAGCACCGACATCAACCCGGCTGTTATCGATTCTTTGAAATCCGGCATAATCAGTTTCCCCGTTGATTGATTCGAATAATGGGTTGCCGGAATCAATACAAGGGCTGTTTTTCATAAGTTGGAAATTGGGAGAAACGGTACCAATATCCACAAACAAAGGATTTTTATAGAATGAATGCTGATCAAAACCTGTAGCAATCTGAAAGGATGCGAAAGAGCTAAATCTTTGTCCTCTCCAATTCACACTGGCTTTGGCCGGATTATTTGCAGGCGCGTACCAACAGTTATAATCAAAAATATTATTAGCCTGCGGATCGATTGCATCAAAAGTGTAAAAGATATTTTGGCCAGAGGTGTAGATAATATTATTGGTAACACGGCAATAGGAAGCTTTGGGCATATAAAATTCTCCCATCCCGGAATTATTTACCGCATTCTTATATAATGTATTGTTGCTAACATCAGTGTAAAGCACCTGACCAGTGGTGGTCGGATCATAACCACCAACACCTATACCCCAGTCGAGATTATCGAAAACAATATTGTTGCGGACAACACAACTATCGGTTAATCCGTCGCGTTCGCAGCCGATTTCAATTCCAACTCCGTTGTGATATGAGCTATTGCGTTCGACCAGAACTTTCCGGCCCCCGTCAACATAAATACCAGCACTGGTGGCGGCTTGCGAAATATTATTATAAACGGTATTGCCATATACAAGTATGTTCCGGGCATGATCAAGAGCTGGCACTGAACAGGCATTATAGTTACCGGCTATACAGATTCCAATATTTTTATTGTGATGAATCTTGCAGTTTGAAACAATTGCACCATCAACATTTCCGTTAAAAGTCAGGTTTTCGCTATACCCGGTAATGTTATTAAAAATTTCGCAACTATCAACCACAATGTTTCGTATGGCATTTCCCCGGGTAACACCTGTGCCATAAAAAAGAAACGGATTTGAATTATTTCCAGATCCCGGCATAGCGTTGGGATCATTAGTCCAGTTGATGTTAGAAATGGTAATATTTTTAAAGATCAGATCATTAACTGCACCATTTTTTGTGGCTTTAACGAAAATCCCCATAGCATAATTATGCAAAAGGTTACGGATGGTAAGATCCTGAAACCTTATGTGGCTTTTATCGATGATTGTAATCATTGTGCTCCCTGTCATTGAGGTGCCGTCGATTATCACAGTTTCTCCGGTAACGGCTTGAAACAGTATTGGATTTCCTGGCATTCCGCTCACATTCAAAAAAGGTTGTTCATGATATATGCCTCCGCTTATATAGACAATACTCCCGGGAGTAGCAGCGTTAAAGGATTTTTGAATTGTTTTCCAGGCTGTTGTTGGTGACTGACCATTTTGTGCATCATTACCATTGGTTCCATTTACATAAAAAACTACCTGCCCCTGACAGACAGTTAGTATCAATAGTTGCAAACCTAAGCTACAAAAAAAGGATTTAAGTATATTCATTACGCTCATTAATTTCGAAACATTTCATTTTACCAGTTTAACTATTTTATTCTGTATAAATTAAAACCCCGGAGTGCCGATTGCTGATCCTGTATTAAGTCAACGTACCGATTAAAGGTGCCCTGGCAACCGCCATACATCAGCTATTATACTCAGTAATTAAAAACTTTTTGTCTTACATAAATCATAGTGATGAGCATCTAATTTATTGTATAAATTTTAATGCAACTCATTCTAAGATGAAATCTTGCCAATGTTTTCATCCACAAAATAATCTATTCAGGCCAAAAACTCAGAGCTCCGCCAACAAGAGTTTCTTTCCGTGAATTGTAATCATAGGTTAATTTTAAACGTAATTCAGGGCGAAGTTCTCCCCAGGTTGAGAATGTCATATCTTTTCTGCTGAATATTTTGAATGTCACTTCCTTGTCAACATTATTTTTTAATGTGTCGGAAAGAGGTTCGGCAAAATAATACATACCAGTGGTATCAGCAAGTTCAACTTTGAATGGAATCATTTCACTTGTGCCTGAATGAAGCTTGAGTTTGTATTCAATCGGAATAGTATAAAGCGGAACCGAAGAAATACTTTGTTTAATGGCTGAATTGAACATGGTGAGCAGGTCAAGCGTTTCGCGGGGAATGATCTGGTCAGCATATTCTTTATTAATGCCGTTCTTGTTTTTAATTATTAAGAGTTTATCCAATGTACTCCCATCCATTCTTGTTGTTTGAAGTTTAAGTGTGTCACCGGCAATCTGTACTTTTATATAATGATTTACTGATTCGGAACTGGCAAGTACTGATTCGTTTTTTATGGCTTCGTATAATTCGGCACCTGCTCCGCCGGTGGTTATGTAAGTTACAGGAAGAGCATTCGAATCGTTCTTCAGCCTCACCGGGTAGAATCTTTCATACAAATGTGAATGACCGGCAAAAACAATATCAACATTATATTTGGAAAATAATTCGGGCCAGGTTTCACGGCCCCAGGCAGATGCATGTCCGCCCAGGTTGTAACAGGGCCTGTGCATGTAAACAAAATTCCATTTTTTAGAAGAGGAAGTAATATCCTTTATAAACCAATCAATCATCTCTTTGCTGTCGGCATGCCGGTAATCGAGTGAAATAAAATGTGCCGAACCATAATCAAAGGAAAACCACTGTATATCAACGGCTTGATCAGTACGCAAAAAATACCGGAACAATTCTCCATCATCTCCGTCTCCTTCATGATCGCCCAGTGTGCTTACTATTGGCTTCGACTCAGCAATTCCACGGACTACAGGGAAATAAAAATCACCCCATTGTTCGTATTCTCCACCGCTTTCAACCAAATCGCCCATGCTGATAATAAGATCAGGATTTGCGCCGCCGGAGGCACTCATTATTTTTGCAAATATTTCAGGATTACTCCGGCTATCGCCCATGGCAACAAAAGTCATGTCTTCCTGATTATCCAGAAAGGTTTTGGTTTTAAACCACTTATTATTCCCAGGTGAAACGAGGCGATAGTAATAAACTGAATTTGGACGTAAATCCGACAGCTTCGCTTCATAAAGATTACCATTATTTTTACTTCCTCTGTAATTAAGCTTTATCAGTTTTGTTTTTTTAGTGTTTAAGCCATATTCAACCGAGTAATCGGATTTCTTATCCATTTCCCAGCGGATCAGCAATGAGGTTTTACCCGGTTCGATCAAGTAGGGGCCTTTTAAAACATTTTGTGATTTTGCCTCCTGAAATGAAAGTCCGTTAACCAGGAATAAAGTAAAAAGCAGGTTCCCGAGACTGAATTTGAAATTCCATTTTGTATTTTGATTTTTCTTCATTTGATTGCGATTTAAATTATCCGAATCAGGTTATTTACCCACCATTCTGCCACAACCTTTTCCGGCAGTTTATGAGAAATGAAGCATCCCGTCTAATAACGGGATGCTTTGAATTCAGTGCAAAATGAATTATTTTTTAGCTAAATCATTCCTGGTTCACACTACTTTGCCAAAACCATCTTCCTGGTTTGATCGAAAGTTCCGCATTGAATTCTGTAATAATAAACACCGCCTTTAAGCGAGGAGGTCTTCAGGATTACTTCATGTTTACCGGCCGTTTTTTCTTCATCAACCAAAGTTGTTACTTCCTGTCCGAACACATTATAGACTCTCAAAACAACCTTCTCTGTTGAGGGTATAGTGTAGGTTATTTTTGTAGATAAAGTAAACGGATTGGGATAATTCTGATTCAGCTCGTAGCCTTTTTTGCGTTCATTTTTCATTCCGGTAATCATAGGTGATTCCCATTGAGCCGTAGAGCCCGGAACTGAATAATTCGGAACCTCATCAAAAGCGAAAACTGTGTAATAATACACGTTATTGCCATTTATCGCTTCATCTGTATATGTTTCAAGCATTCCCTGGTAAATAACATCACCATCAGTTGCATTTGCCGGGAAATGATCGGTCCGTCGCAAAACTTTTACACCTGCAAAATCAGGTGCAGGATAAATTTCGCCTGTAATTCTCACCTCATCAATATCAAGATGGCCGCTTCCTGGCGCTTCTGAAGGGATTATAAAATCGAGGCTGGCCATGTTTTCGAGGTCAAAGGTCTTATCCCCATTAGGATGCCATGAAAGAGCTGATAAAGTTCTCAGGTCAACAACTGCATGTTGCCACTCAGTCGATTCAAGCGTTTGTGCTTCAACATACCACCAATCATCAGGAGTTCCATTCCGGTCATTGTCCTGTTCAGCAATTAGTCGTAAGGATCGGCTGGACCCGTCTCCCCTGTACCAGAATTCTAGGAAAGGGGTTGTTGAATAATTCGGGTATCCAGAAATTTTCTTTGAGGCTGCATATTGATCCCAGGCATCTAAAATCTGGTAATTGATTCTGAGTGCTTTACCGGTTTTACCCTCAATGCTCTCCAGAGAACCAGTTGATGTTCCATGTGGTACGCCGATAAATCCGTCAAATCCTTCCTCGAACGTTGCCAAACTATTTTCAACATGGATCAGATCTGTCGGATTCTTCCAGGTTAAAACTATTTTTGCGTTGTCAATTACACTTCCTGTCAGATCAGTTACTGATGGAGGTGCAGTAGCATCAGGAACAACAGTGACCTTGCCAGAGGAGAATTTTTTGACTTCAGGATTTACCCCATCGGAAATTATGGCATATATCCAGTATGATCCGGGAGTTATATTCGATACGTTCCAATCAATATAATTCTGAGGATCGTCTTCGCTGATGTTTTCTGCAATCAGAATTCCGGGAATACTAACATCTGTTGTATAATAAATGCTGATAGATGCATCATTATCCGGATCTGAATCAACCCATTGAATTTTAAAACTATCATCCGCTACATCTTCAATCCCGTTTGGTTCAGTAATGAAAATAGTTGGCGCCGGCGTACTACTGGTTGTAAATGTGGTTGAATAGTATACCACTCCGCTTGTATCGCGAGCCATCAGAGTAACCAGATCTCCGTTATCACTAACATCAATTGTCGAATACCCGGAAATTTTATTAAAATACAGGCTGTATGGCTTATCAACTAAATTTATGTCTGTATTACGGAGAGATCCGTTGGCACACCCAGGACGAATGTAATTAACACCAGCCTTATAGAGATGTTCAAAATTATGTTCATCGCCGGCAAATACCAATATATGCTTTCCTTCTGCAGCATATTTCTCATACAACGGCATCAGGTACGCTTTTTCATCTGCCGACCATTGTGCATGATAGCTTGTTGACAGCACATTTGTATGAGAGAAAATGAAAATCCATTTTGAATCAGCATTTTTGATCTGATCGTCGAGCCATGCCAGTTGCAGCGAACCTTCATTGAATGCAGGACTGAAATTGCCGGTTGAATTGATGGCTATTATTTTCGCATCACCATAATTCATGCTAAAATAGGCTTCAGGATCTTCTCCGTTAGCAGCATGCACAGGTAGTGAAAAATAGTCATAATAAGTAGAAGGACCAAACGCTGTTTCATGATTACCCACAGAACTGATAACAGGAACTGCTATTAAGAGTGGCTCACCAGGCGCAAAAAATCCGCCATCCCATTCGGTTCTTACACTTCCGTCGTTCACAAAGTCTCCGATAAAAACAGTCATGTCTGATGCGTCTTTTAATGCCTTTTTACTGATTCCATGCCATATTCCCAAATCATTGGAATGTATATCGCTGACTGACATTAACCTGAAGTCAGTTCCTTTGGCAGGAGCCGTTTTCGTCATATTTGTATCAACAGCGAAGTCGGTTCCATTTCCTACCCTGTAGTAATA
>CALMZF010000272.1 GCA_937870645.1 uncultured Paludibacter sp.
TTTCCGCCCCAAAATCCTGATTTGCTGCCTGAACGATTGATGAATTATGAATTGTCGCTGTTGCAAAATATGCTGGAAAACCGCCTGAACGTAGGAGTAAACCTGTTTCATATAGCGGGCGATAATATGATTCAGACAGTTATTCTCAATGGAAAACCGCTGAATATCAATACAGGGAAAGTGAAAAATTCGGGAATGGAATTCAGTGTGACTTACAAATGCAACAGTAACATACAACTGTCGGCTAATAACAGTTACCTGGATATGAAATATATAATCACGGGAGCGCCGGAACATAAATTCTATGCCGGTGGAAATTACACATCCCGCAAGTGGAATTTTGCAACTGGAATTCAGTATATAAACGGTCTGTGGACACGCACCGGACAAAATCCGAAGAAAGAAAATTTTGCCCTGTGGAATGCCCGGTTGAATTATAAAGCTACAAAGCGATTGAGCTTGTTGCTGAAAAGCGAAAATCTGCTCAATCAGATCTACGAAATAAATGCCGGTTATCCTCTGCCGGGAATGACCATTTTTGGAGGATTACATTTTAATTATTAAGGAATTACACATTAAAAACACGTAAACTATGGACAGGCGGAATTTTTTGAGAGCTGTGGCACTGAGCGGTGCTGCCTTTGCAATAAAAGATACGGATGCCATGAGCGTAATGACTCAGTCATTTGCAGCCGATGGTAAAGTGGCTACTAAATACGATCTGGTAGCTGTGATGGGCGGTGAGCCGGAAGTGATGTTCCGAAAAGCCATCGCCGAGATGGGTGGAATGGGCAAATTTATCAAAAAAGGAGATAAAGTGGTGGTAAAACCCAATATCGGTTGGGATAAAATTCCCGAACTTGCAGCCAATACCAATCCAAAATTAGTGGCGGAAATTGTGGAACAATGTTTCAAAGCAGGTGCCAAAGAAGTCACCGTCTTTGATCATACCTGTGACGACTGGCGTAAATGTTACAAAAACAGCGGCATAGAAGCTGCAGCCAAAGCTGCCGGTGCGAATGTGGTTCCTGCTGACCAGGGATCGTATTACAAACCGGTATCGCTGCCGAACGGTAAAAAGCTGACTAAAACACAAATTCACGAATCGATTGTAAATTGCGATAAATGGATCAATGTACCTGTACTCAAAAATCACGGTGGCGCTCAGTTGACCATTTCCATGAAAAATTACATGGGAATAGTGTGGGACAGAGGTTTTTTCCACGCCAATGACCTGCAACAGTGCATTGCCGATGTATGTACGTACGAAAAACGTCCGGTGCTCAACGTGGTGGATGCTTACCGGATGATGAAAACAAGCGGGCCAAGAGGTAAAAACGAATCGGATGTAGTGTTGTCAAAGGGTTTGTTCCTGTCACAAGACATCGTGGCGGTGGATACTGCAGCAGCCAACTTCTTTAATCAGGTACGTGAGATGCCGCTATCGAAAGTAAGCCACCTGGCTAAAGCTCAGGAACTGAAAGTGGGAACCATGAATCTTGATTCACTAAAAATAAAACGGATTAAATTATAATTACCGTAAGCAGCAATCACTATGTTGAAAAAGTTCAGAATCGGAATTTCGGTAACACTGTTTGTCCTGATCAATCTATTTTTTCTTGATTTTGCGGGGTTTCTCCCGTTAGGTTTTCATTCGGTAACCAAGATACAACTCGTTCCAGCACTGCTTGCGTTGAATGTTGAAGTATTGGTCATTCTGCTTGTCCTCTCCCTCGTTTTCGGACGGGTATATTGCTCGTTCATCTGCCCGATGGGAGTGTATCAGGATGTGGTAGCCTGGTTGTCGAAGAAGTTCACGAAAAAGAAGAAATACACATTCAGTAAGGCCATGACTGTGCTAAGGTGGACTGTTTTGGCTGCGACAGTGATTGCTTTTATTTTCGGGTTCAATTTTCTGGTAGGACTGCTCGACCCGTATGGAGCCTACGGACGGATCGTTACCCATATTTTCCGACCGGCCTATTTAGCCGGAAACAATTTACTCGAATACATCTTTTCGAGTTTCGACAATTACACTTTTTACAAAGTGGGCATATACAGCCTTGGCTTGTTGTCCACACTGATTGCATTAGCCACTTTGGTGGGTATAGGTTTGCTTGCCTGGCGCAATGGTCGCACCTGGTGCAATACCATATGTCCGGTGGGCACCTTGCTTGGATTTATCAGCAGGTATTCGCTGTTCCGCCTTCAGTTCGACGACGATAAGTGTAACAGTTGTGGATTGTGTGCCATGAAATGCAAAGCATCCTGTATTAATTCCAAAGATAAACAAATTGATTACAGCCGCTGTGTGACCTGTTTCAACTGCATCGAAGCCTGTAACCGCAGTGCTATGAAATATGCTCCTTATAAATGGAAAAAAACCGTTACCAATGTACCGGAAAACAAAACGGTAGATGAATCCAAACGACGGTTTCTTTCTGCTACCGTTGTTACGGCGGTAGCAGCAACCAGCCTGATGGGCCAGAAAGTGGCTTCTATCACAGGGAAAAGAGCGCTGAAGCGCAACCTCCCGATTGTGCCTCCCGGTGGCCTCAACGTCGAAAACCTGCAGGAAAAATGTATTTCGTGTCATCTCTGTGTAAGTAAATGTCCGTCGCATGTGATCAAACCGGCATTTACCGAATATGGCCTGGGAGGGATGATGCAGCCCCGCCTGTATTTCGATCATGGATTTTGTAACTACGATTGCACCGTTTGTAGTGATGTCTGTCCCTCGAAAGCACTGCGGCCACTCACAGTGGAGCAAAAGCACCAGACACAGGTAGGCCAGGTACATTTTATCCGGCACAACTGCATTGTATTTACCGATGAAACCAACTGTGGAGCCTGCTCCGAACATTGCCCCACACAAGCCGTACACATGGTGCCCTACAAAGGTGTACTCACCATTCCCGAAACAGATGTAAGCATTTGTGTGGGTTGCGGTGGGTGCGAATATGTATGTCCTGCTAAACCCTACAAAGCGATATACGTCGAAGGACTTGAAGCTCACAACACCCTTCAGTTTAAGAAAGAAAAGAAGGAGGATATAAAAGTGGATGATTTCGGATTTTAGCAGTCGATTCGTATATGAGAATCCATGCCGGTATTGGTTGCCGGGAATAATGCGTTATATCTGGATGAAGGATTAATCCGGTGAGTTATCAAAAGCCGGTTACACAATGTATCGCATTCTTCCACCAGAATTTACAAGTATGAAAATCCGCAAAGGGTCATAATCTTAGGACGCTTTGCGGATTAATATTTAGGGCCTGCTGAAAAACTCAACTGAAAAATGTTTCGGTACGCTGTACCTTAAAATTCGAGGATATTTTTTTTCTACAAACCTGCATGCCGCAGGCAGGTATTACGCCACTCTGTGGCTAATATTTAGGTGCAGATGGAACATTCCGACTTGACGGAAGCACCGTGATATTTGTAGTAAATTTATTGAAAATAAAATATTAAGGTGCAGATGGTACATTCCGACTTGACGGAAGCACCGAAACATGATGCAAAGAATATTGAGTTTTCTATTCAAAAAGCTTGCATTAAGAATAAAATATACCAACATAATTCTCTGTATTATAACTTGATAAACATTTTTTGCAGACCCTATTTAATACCAATAATTTATTTATGGTATCAGGATTTTATATGACTTTTCGTTGGTACGAAGGATATAATAACCTGATTTCAAATTATCGGTTGGCAAGGTTTTACCGTTCAGATCATAGAGTTTGGCCACTAGACCATTCTTCATCTGAATGCTATTCCTGACAATAACAAAAGGCCTTTCCGAAACGTTTTCAACTTTATTGTCTTCAATTCCGGTTGAAACAGAATTGATAAGTTTAATTTGTTCCGCTGATAAAACGCCCGGAAAGAATTGTATGGAGTGAATTGTTCCTGTAAACGGATACCGGTTGCCGTTGGTTGATGAAACTACTCCTCCAAGATACAGCGACGGATTGGGTATTTTTCCAAAATAGTAATATCCGTATGCTCCCATTCCGGATACATTCCGACCGAAAGCCTCATCCATGTAATAATTGTAGTTAGAAGTACCCGGTGACATGGTGATCACCATCCTATGGCGGGCATTAGCAGGTGAATAAGCTTGTGTGTACCATCCTTCCAGACTATTATCTCCCACGTAACGAACACCGCATTTGGTGAAA
>CALMZF010000273.1 GCA_937870645.1 uncultured Paludibacter sp.
CAAACGACAGGACTACAGCAATATGCTTAGCTATGATTTAGGACTCATTTACGGCAGCGAATTTGATAAGGAAAATCAAAAGCCATACGACTACCTTGCATTTAAACTTGGTGGAAACTTTTTCTCCACACAGCCAATTGTAAGCAGAGTAAATGTTTTGGGTATGCTTTTTTCTACGAATGTGTCGCTTAAATCGCAGAATCAATGCCTTAACTATGGCCTTTTCCAGCATTTTAATTACTACGAATCGCAATCCGACGCCAATCACGTGCAGCTTTACCCCTATAAAATTTCTGAAGCAGCATCGGCAGGTCCCGGACTTTTGTATAAGATATCTGCAAAAAATAAAGTAACTTTCACAGCTTCGGCATACCTTAGCGCCATTTTGCTGGGAGGAAGCCAAACAGACCATTACAGGTATGATGAAAGGGATTACAATATGGGTAGCGGATTCAGTACCAAGCTGAATTTGAAGTTCAACTTATATGAAAAATTGCAAATTCAGCTCAATACTGAAGATTATCGCATTTACTCGTGGGTGGGATATGGACCGAATGATTTTAAGGAATTCAACTCAAGTGTTCATGGCGATGTGGGGAATACAAGTTTGAGCGTTGGACGCCTGGGGATCGGCTATTTGATCGGTAAAAATATCTTTATCACGTCGGAATCCAGTTATAATTATCGTAACAGCGTTTATAAATACTACCCTAATGTCGCTCATCACGTGGCTGAGCATAAACTAAGTCTCGGATATCTATTATAGAATATGCCTTGTTTTCAGCAAGTGAGCCTTACAGTTATTTGTACCTGTCTATTGATTTAATCGGGTTCTATACAGGGTTATTGTCATCAGAAATACTACTTTTCTGGCTCCAATAAAACCATAACACATAAAAAACGGAATTAGCGAATGTTGTTACTCTAAGTCGGTTTTTTATGTCTATAAAGAGGCGGATTTGGGATGCTCACAAATCAATGTTAAAGACA
Source organism: uncultured Paludibacter sp. (assembly GCA_937870645.1). Taxonomy (GTDB): domain Bacteria; phylum Bacteroidota; class Bacteroidia; order Bacteroidales; family Paludibacteraceae; genus UPXZ01. The sequence goes on from CALMZF010000273.1 coordinate 991, forward strand.
ATGTTTATGCACCTGACAATAACTTACCCAGGCAATAAGTTTCCGATTATTGATTTCCTGACCGAAAGATAAGATCAAAGCGTAAAAAACAAGATTATACAAATCAAAGTCTGCCCAATTTAAGGTTGAGCAGACTTTGTGTTAAACAGTATTATTGCATTGAGAAATAATAACTTATATATGGAAATTATTTTTCCCTGACTTCAATATTATTTTGATTTTTTCCCCCAATAGGTTGCGTTCAGATTTTTCTCTGTACCGGCATATACAAATGTTACACGGCGTGGGGTGGCTTCCCAATCCACTTCGCGTTCCACACAAACAACAATGTTGCCCAGGATGAGTTGCTTTTTTGTAGCATCGTAGCTCCAGTTGCCACTCAGCGCTCCCGACATGGTGCCATCGGCTTTGAGGGTCAACGCAGTGGCGAGATCTTGTTGGGCGTAACTGTATTTCAGGTTAATGTGCTCCCAGGTTCCCACCAGCGAATCTTTCGTTATGGTTCCGTAATCGGGTACAGCGGCGTAACGTTCGGGCAAAGCGATTGGCCACAGGTTGTCGGGTTCACTTTTCGAAGCCGGACACCAGACAATGCGGCGTACGTGACCCATCATAATGGCATTGGAAGCGGCAATGCCGGGTATATCTTTAGGCAATCGTCCCTGCGACATGTAAAACCATTCGTTGGTATTTTCCTTTTTGAAAACAGCGCAGTGTGATATGCCTACCCATCCGTTGCTCAGATTGAATTTGTAGGGATGGGTTACTATTGGGTAGCTGTCGCCAGCTCCGTTGGTAAAATTGCGCCCGGTGATATCGAGGTATGGACCTTCGATGTTTGCGCTTCTTACCACCCGTGTGTTATAAGGAACATCAAGGCCATCGTAAGCCATGAACAAGTAGTAGTAACCATCTTTGTAAATGATTTCGGGAGCTTCGCTGCCCTGCCAGCGCGATCCTGCTGTACGTGTGCCAATTCTCACACCATAACGCGTAGTAAGCTCACTTGCACTGCTGGCATAAGGTTCACCCAGTTTATTAAGAGGCTTACCTGTTGTTGCATCCAGTTGCAATAAAGCAAAACCGCTATGCCACGAGCCATGAATGAGGTAGTGTTTCCCCTCGGGTGTTACTATGTAAGTTGGGTCAATGGCGTTGTAGTAGAAATAGGCGCTCCAATCATTTGTGCTGGCGCGACTGAAGTTCTTTCCACGGTCTGATGATGAACAGGTAACAAAGCCTTTGTCTGTCCACACAGCTCCGGCCGGATCGGTTGATTCGCACATTCCGATAAAAGAGCGCTCTGTCCAGCTTCCATCAAAAGGTGAAGAGGAGAGATTACCTGTTTTTATGTAATTAAAGATAACAATGCTGTAGTACATGCGTAGGATTTCCTGACCTCCCACGTTCACCCTGCGCACAACAGGTGCCCAGTAACCATATTCAATTTTGTCTTTGGCAATGGCAGCGAGACCCATGCGCGAGCGAATGTTGTTCAGCGAGTCGGCTACCCACGATGGGGGATCATAAAAAGGTCCGCCTACCCAGTCCCAGTTCACCAAATCTGTTGAACGTTTGCCCTGGAAATGTCCGTGTCCATCGTGTGCATTACCATAGGAGGCATCCGTGCCGTACATATAGTAATATCCTTTGTAGTATGCAACTGATGGATCATGGACGTTGGCCAGATTCCATTTGTTTCGGTTTGCCCACGATGATATTGATGAATAGTCGTCAGCATAAGTTGGAATGGTGAAAGTTGGAAAGGGGTTTGGCTTATCATCAGGTTTAGGCTCATCTGGTTTGCACCCAACAAACGATAGTGCTGTTATGCTGATAGATAAAATCAATATGTACCTTAGTCTCATGTCCGTAATTTTAATGTTAAGAAACTTCCTTATCAATAAATAACAAATATACCGATAAGGAAGTTTCCGTTTTTTATTCAATAATTCCTATTTTACTACAGGACGAACGTTCCATTTGGCTTTGAAAGCAGGTCCATTATCTTCATTCTTGTTTGCCGAGTTACCAACCAGATTCGGATTGGCATTCAGCGTCGATTGAAATATTGGGAAATATTCATGTCCTTTATAGTAGTATTTGAACGATGAATCGTCGGCGGTTTCGGCAGTAAGTTCTTCTGTTGAAGCTTTGCCGTCGCGTTTGTAATAACCATGTTGAACCAACTGATTCAAACGGCCAGCATCGTAAAAGAAACCCCAGCGGAGCAGGTCGATACCGCGTCCGTTTTCACAACCGAATTCTTTCGGACGTTCAACATTTGCTATTTGTTCGAAAAGAGCATCGGCAGAAGGGAAGTCGGAAAGTTTAAGATCCTTAAGAGCTACACGACGACGTACGGTGTTAATGTAGTCGATAGCAGTTTGGGTTGGACCACTTATTTCATTTTCGCATTCTGCTGCCCGCAGCAAAACATCACTGTAACGCATCAGACGCAGGTTGACACCACAATGCAATCCGTTGGTAATGGAACTATAGATATTATTTCTTGCATTGGTGAATTTTGCTATTGATATTCCACCCTGGGCATTATTCGATAGCGGAGTTTTAGTAATGTCTTTTTGATAAATCGTGTTACTGCGCGGGTCACCATTGGGATATGCTGCCGTTTTCAGCCCTTTATAGGTGTTATATTCATTTTCGTAGGTAACCAATGTCCAGTAAAGGCGCGGATCGAGACGACCATCGGTACTGTTCTCTTTTTTGAACAGGTTATACAACCAGGGTGAACCGGCCAGGTCACCCCAGCTACCCAATTCCTGTGAAGCGTAGTTACTTTCTACAGCGTGACCCTGAGTTGCTTCCGAGCTTATGTTTACCGGAGTCCACTCTTCGTCGGTGCCTCCTGTGCCAAAGTCCAGAAATTGCACTTCGAAGAGACTCTCCTTATTATTCTCAAACGCAGGACCCTCTCTGAAATTGTCGCCATAATCGGCTGTAAGTTCATAATGTCCGTATTTGCCGGCGATGATATCTTTAAGTACTGCATAAGCTTCTGCATATTTATGACGGAACATCAGTGCACGTGCCAGATATCCGGCTGCAGCACCGCTGGTAGCGCGGCCTTTAGCCCATTCGCCGCCTTTATCGCGGGATGGCAACATTTCCATTGCTTTTTTAAGGTCAGTCTCTATCTGGTCAAACACCTCATCCTGAGTAGCATTGGATGCATACATGGTGTTGATGTCCGAATAAGACGCATAGTCAGTAATCAATGGTACTGTCTGGTAATAGGTAGCCAGATGATAGTACGCCAGAGACCTCAGGAAAAGGGCCTGTCCGGCAATCTGATTGTACGAATCTACTGACATTTTTACACCGTCAACTTTTGATAAAACAAAGTTTGTACGGTTTACCACATGGTAGTTGTCGCGCCATGGCCATTCATCACCTATACCGATTGTACCCGGAGAATTGAGGTTGTCGTACTCCAGATACCACTGTTGAGAAGAGTTCCAGACTTCATCGCCGCGCACAGCATCGAGTGTGTAGCCAACGCGGGCAAATGTACCTTCGAGACGTATGCGGTTGTAGCACGAGATAACAGCCTCCTGAAGTTCCGACTCTGAATTGCCGAAATCGTAGGTTGTCTGATTGTTCGGGTTCTGAACATTGAGTTGGTCAGTGCAGGCAATCATGCCTCCCAGAAGCACCAACGTTGTTAGAATTATATTTAAACTTTTCATGTTGATATTCTATTTATTAGATTATATTTTTTAGAATGAACAATGTATTCCGAACATAATGGTTCGTGGAGTGGGATACGAACAATAGTTATAACCGGGAGTAAATGTGCCTCCGGCAAAATCTACGTTGTAACCTTTGTATTTGGACAATGTGGCCAGATTTTGTGCCGATGCATATATACGAAGGCCGGAAACATAGCCACCAAACCATCTGTCGGGTAAGTTATATCCCAATTCGATGTTGGCAATTTTCAGATAGGATGCATCCTGAATGAAACGCTCACTGAACATGTCATTGGTGATTGAACCTGTGGATTTGTAGGCTACACGGGGCACGTTGGTATTTGTGTTTTCCGGTGTCCAGGCGTTGAGCAAATCAACACTTTTATTGAGTGCGCCATACGAATTGTGCAAAGTAACGTCAACAAAATCGACTGCTTTAAAACCTGCAACTCCATAAGTCGAAATGCTCAGGTCCAACCCTTTCCATTCAGCACGTGCATTCAAGCCATAGTTAAACTTAGGCAACCCGCTGCCCAGGTATTTTTGGTCTTCGTTGGTAATTTCACCGTCGAGATTGAGGTCGGCATAAGCAACATCACCCGGCTGTGCACCGCTTTGATTAATGTGTTCGCCTTCTGAGTTAAGCCGGTTATCTATCTCAGCCTGCGACTGGAATATACCGTCGTAAACATAGCCATAGAATGAACCAACTTCACGTCCAACCTCTGTGCGGCAGTAACCATCGGATCGGGGTTCACCTGAAACACCCAACTTGGTTACCTTGTTGTTGATGGTAGATAAGTTGGTGGAAATGTCAAACTTAACCGGGTGTTTATGGTTATGATATGCAAGCAGGAACTCAAGACCTGAGTTTTCCATGGTGGCTGCGTTCATGGTCACTGTTCCGTTGGTAGCACCGGCATTGGTAGGTACAGCCACACTATAAAGCAGGTCTTCGGATGTTGACTTATACCAGTCGAAAGTAAATTCCAGCTGATTGTTGAACATACCGAGGTCGACACCTAAGTCCACTGTTTTCTTCTTTTCCCACCGGATGGCTGTGTTTACGTAGTTGGATATTGCAGATCCGGTAACCTTGTTATTTCCAAAACTATAAGTGTAGTTACCTCTCGACATAACATCCATGTACTGGTATTCACCAATATTCTCATTACCGAGTACTCCATAGCTGCCGCGAATTTTTAGCAGATTGATATTCGTTTTGGCTACAGGGAAGAAATTCTCACGGTCGATACGCCAGCCTGCCGATATGGATGGGAACCAATCCCAACGGTCAGCAGAAGAAAGACGGCTTGAACCATCACGACGTACGGTGGCAGAAATGAGGTATTTCTGATCAAAATCGTAGTTGAGACGACCGATATACGATGCCAGCACGTGTTCGCTTTCATTGCTTGCTGATGATGTTTCCTCTGCGTTATTTACCTGCAGATAGTACGGTTCGGGCAGGTTGACACCCTTGCCGGTGAGTGTGTGAAAGAGTTCGCGCTGGAATGTTTGACCCACTACGGTATTGATGTGATTAAGCCCAAATTTACCATCGTAGGTCAGTGTATTTTCAATAAGTGCATCGCTATAGCTGCGATAGCCCTCTGACAGGTTCTCGTTGCTTTTGGACAAGTAATTTGTTGTACTTTGAATAAAAGCAGGCACAAATGTGAAGTCCTTAACAAGGGTCTTGCTGTACGACAGGTTGAGGTTGTAATCCAGCTTGTGATTGCTGGTTTTTTGACCGACCATACCGATGAGGTCAACAGTTGCCGAACCTGATGCAACAACGCGGTCAACCACAGAGTTTCTTTTCAAAAGGCTATTGGTGAGCAAAAGGTTCGTTGCACGTAAGTCGCCATGAACATCGTCGTAGTAAGTTCCAAAACCATACGAGTCGTAGCTGTATTCTGATGCTGCCGAAATTTTGTCGTCAAGAACCCAGGTTGTTGGATCGTAGGCTTTGATTGTTGGCGGCAAAAGCAGCGCCGAAGCCATAACCGGGAATTGGGCACCATACAGACCCTGCACGTACTCGTTGGCATTACTGAGCGCCATGTTATCCTGATTGCTGTGGCTATAAACCATGTTGGTTTTGATTTTGACAAATTTCACATCCATGGCGTTGTTGACACGGGCTGTGAAACGGTCGAAATTAGGACCTGCACCAACCATGGTCCCTTTTTGGCTATAGTAGTCGAGACCGATATTGTACGTGTTGTTGGCACCACCACCCGACATATTGATGTTGTGATTCTGACGAATGCCGGTTTTGAATGCTTCATTGAACCAATTAGTGTTAACCTGGGCCGGATCAACATATTTTGGACTTGCAGGATTGTATCCGGCAGGTACATCCATACCACTATTGTTGTATGCCATAGTGACGTATTTACCATACTGGTACGAATCCATCACATTGTACACACCCTTCTGCACCTGGTCAAAACCGGTGTATCCGGTGTAGTCTATTTTCATGGCCTGGTTCTTCTTTCCCTGCTTGGTCGTAATGATAACCACCCCGTTGGCGGCACGTGAGCCGTAGATGGCAGCGGCAGAAGCGTCCTTGAGTACCTGAAGGGTTTCAATATCGTTCGGAGAAAAGTCGCGAATGGTTGTTCCCATCGGAACTCCATCAACAATGTACAGAGGTGCCGTACTGCCAAACGAGCCGATACCACGGATACGTACTGTAGGGTCGGCACCCGGTTGTCCGTCAGATGTAATTTGAACACCGGCCACCTTGCCTTCGAGCATTGTGGAGATGTTGGAGTGCGATACTTTTTTCATTTCTTCAGCGTTGACAATAGCAACAGAACCTGTGAGGTCAACCTTGCGTTGAGTTCCGTAACCAATTACCACCACCTGTTCGAGTTCTTTTACATCTGAAGCCAACGTGATGGTACCGATATCTGTTTTTCCTCCTACGAATATCTCCTGGGTTGAACATCCTACATAGGACACTACCAGCGTAGCATCAGAAGGAACAGTAAGAGAGAAAGTACCTGAAGCATTGGTCATTACTCCAACGGTTGTGCCTTTTTGTTGTACGGTTGCACCGATAAGCGGTTCACCTTTATCGTCCACAATTTTACCTTTTACGGATATATTGTTAGTCTGATTCATTGCTATCTGGTCGATATTTCCGTTGCCATCGGCATATGTTGCCGGTGCGAGCGCCAGCAATCCAATCAGGATTAAATATGAATATTTCATGGTTTAATTATTTTTATCTTTGTTATTATTCAACAATTACGAGATAGGACACCTCCGTTACGAGTGCGCAATTCAAATCAGCACTGTCAACTGTTACGCCCGCATATTTCTGGAAATGAGTTTCGCCGGTAGCGTAAGTAACATTGTAAAGTACATCGGCAGTATTATTGCCATTGTTTGTAACGGTGATGACTACCTTTGAGCCACTGATGTTTGATGTGAATTTATCCCAGTTCCAGTCAGAAGTTAGTGTGGCTGTGCCATAACCTGCTCCCCAACCGAAGCTGTCCATACGAACTACCGCATTTTCAGTCTTATCCGATTTGCGAAGAATGGTACACGGGCTGTGCCAGTTTGCCAGGTTGTCGGAGTAACAGTACATTGTAAGGGTTTTACTTGAACCTGAAGGTACTTTGTAGTCAGCAGAGAATGCCGTCCACCAGGCGGTAGAGAAGTCATTAGCACCTACCTGACCTATACCCTTTACGAGCGTTAGCGGACAAGTTGTAGTAACTGTTTTAGTTGCTCCTACATACGAAATGAGAGCGCTCTGAGTGCCTGAGGCAGCTGGAATCTTACCAAACTGAAGAGTTTCTTTTGGAATAACGGCTTTTGTACCGTCGGAATAGGTACCTGTAACCACAAGACCTGTAGTGTTGAACAGGATTGGATCGCCGCTAAAGTAATAGTATTTGGTTATGAGTGGCATTGTAGTAACCTCCAAACCGACAACAGGATTGGTTACCTCCAGTTTGTAGAAGGTCGTTACGGCTTTGCAGTAGGCGCCCTGTTTTGTTTTGCTGTATGCTACAACTACCGTTTTAACACCGAGTGTAGTCATATCGGGAATAACATTGAAGGATATATCGGCTGAATCAACTTGCGCGGAAGATCCGTCAGCAAAAGTAACAGTGGCTTTTGCATCACCCCAGAAGTTTTTGTTGCCCAATTCAAGAAAAGCAGGAGTTCCTGTAACAGCAATTGAAACCGGATTAACGTCTTCGACTACTGTAACTTTGGAAGGTATGAGGTATGCTTTTTTCATTTCGAAATAGCTGCCATCGCAAATTAAGAAAGCCATGAGATCAGCAGCAGCAGAAACCGGTTGTTGGTAGGTTTCTACGAGCGTTACACCATTAGTTCCAACGGCAGTGGCTGTTACAAATACATTGCCGGTAGCCGAATGGTCAATATCGAGTGACACGCGTGCACCTTGCATGGTAGTGCGGAAGTCGTTCCAGATATCTCCATTTCCATCGGTATCGGGATAATTATGCGTGATCATCTTGATATCGAAAGCATAGCGGGGATCGACATTTGCCATTTTTCCACCCCAGCCGTAAGCATCCGAACGGAGAACAAAGTATTCTTTATAATCGGCGGCTGCGCGATCGGCTATTTCATTAGTGACGGCAAGATTCCAGTTGTTCCAGTTGTTAACACCGGTACCGTGGTTAATAAACTCCAGATGCAATAACTTGCCTGTGGGAACGGAGAAGTAATCGGAGAATGCAGTCCACCAGCCGGAACTGTTGTTTTCAGCTCCGACAATAGCTGTGGTGATGGTGACGTAAGTTGTGTCACCGGTATTTGGTTTCGCAGCTGCAATGGAGTCGATCCTGCTCTGCAGGTCGGAGGGTGCATCAATGGAATACAGATCCAATTTTTCGCACCCAACTAAGCCAACCGCTGCCAAAATTGCAAAGTATAAAGCGAACTTCAATAGTTTAGTTGTTTTCATAAATTTAATTTTAATTGAATTCTTTCTTTTTTTTAATAATTATTTCCGGGTAGTTAGTCTTGTTGCTAACCTGATTTGGTTACCTGATTTGGGCAATATTCCTGATTTTAATAACATCCAAAAGTCATACTTTACTGATTGTTCGCATTAGTAAGAATGAATTGTTAATGCTGCTTTCCCTTTACTATGTATCGACATAATCAGCTCCATTCAAGTATGCCAAATTAACAGTGCTTTTCAGGGAGGTCCTTTTTTTGAACCGTCTCCAATCTGTGGATCAAATTTGCCAGGCTCACCACACAATGCGAAGCCGGAAAATTGTCCTGAGGAGAATAAATGTGTTACGTCTTTCATTTTAAAGTAGAATTAGAGTTAATTGGATTATTAATGATGTTTTTTCTTTTGTTTCTGGTTATTTTATCCTTTTACCCCAAATGGAATAGCCTTTGTCATTCAGCCCGGTGAAGAGCAGTGTTTTCTTTTCATTTTCCCAGTCCTGTCCGGCAAATACCTGAACTTCTGTGGTTTTGTCATGAAGTTTGAGCTTTAAAATTCCATTTTGGTACGACCAGCTTCCGGTCATTTCGCCGCTGATAGAACAATCTTTGTTCAACCTGACAACGACAGAGCGGTTCACTTCTTCCGATTTCAGATGGTTTTCACCCCACAGGATTTGTCCGGCTTCCAGGTTTCTCAGGGGCACATCACCGTGAATGGTAATTACTTCCCATTCACCTGCCAGATCAATTTTCCGGATATTTATTTGCCCGGTTCCGGCATATCGCTCCGGTGAGAGCACCGGCCAACCGTCTTTGGTCCAGAACACGCGGCGAACATGTAAATCCATCAGATGATTTTCGGGGCTCAGACGTGCCTGGCTGGCAAGGTAATACGCACCGCTTTTATCCTGAAAAATGGAATTGTGACCAGTTCCGGCCCACCCTTTGTGTCCTTTGAACTGATAGGGATAGGTGAGAATGGGCAAATTGTCTTCTTCCTCACGCATATCTTTTCCGTTGAAGTCCAGAAACGGTCCTTCCGGTTTGTCAGACCGACCAACCCGAATATTGTAGGTAGTCATAAGCGGATCGTAGGATACGAAGAGAAAATACTTTTTCAGCTCGGGATTGTAAATGACTTCAGGAGCTTCAATGTTGTTTTTTTTACCATTAAATCTGCGTGCAATTAAATGTCCCTGATCTCCCTCGTGCATCGTCAGGCCGGTTTCCGGGTTCAGTTTCACGCAATACAAACCACCAAAATACGATCCATAATGCATCCAGTGTTCGCCGGTTTCAGGATTTACTACAATGCTCGGGTCTATTGCATTCATCTTGTCGCCGGTTTTGGTTTTCACCACACATCCTTTCAGTGTCCAGGGACCTTCGGGTGAGCCGGATTCGGCAAGGCCAATGCACGAAGTTTGCTTTCCAAATGCCGAAACGCAGTAATACAATCTGTATTTATCGTTGTACCGAAGTATATAAGGCGCCCAGATGTTGGTTGCACCTCTGCCGCCACTGTTCTCAAGTACCCAGTTCTTGGCTTCAGCAGGTATTTCGCTGAATGCCCAGCCTGCAAACTCCCAGTGAACCAGATCTTTCGATTTGCGTACCTGTATGTTGCCGAAAGGCAGATTACTTTCCTGAATTTCTTTCTTATTCTCCCCAAAAATGGCATCGGTGGAATACATGTAATACGTATCTCCGAAAAGTTTACAGGATGGGTCGTGAACGTTGTATGTTCCCCATTTTGCGTAATCTTTCATGGAGGAAATGTCGCGGTAGTCGTCCTTCCAGGGATTGGAGCAGGTCAGCGGCTCAAAGGTCTTGCTGCTGCACGAAGTAAACAGGAAAAGACTACAGACGGACATCATCTGAACAATTCGTTTCATGTTGTCAATCATTTATTTGATTTCGACAGTCACTACAGATTTTTCGGGTATTTTGATCTTTAAAGTTCCGTTTTTGAAACTTCCGTTTTTAAATTCCTTCAATACCACCTGATTGGGATTTTCGAAGGTGTTGTACGTATCTATTTTTGGTGCGGTTATAATATTGGCTGAAATGAGTTTACCTTTCACATCTTTCAGATTGCAGGATATTTCCACAGATTGAGCCGGGTCTATGTTGACAAAGGACACATGGACAGCTCCGTTTTTATCCCGGGAGGCCGATGCGGAAAGCGAAGGAATGGATTTGCCCAGCCGGCTGTAGGTTGGTGAGTTGAATTCGACAGGAAGCATGGTGGCATCCTGATGTACCTTGTACATATCAAAAACGTAATAAGTCGGCGTGAGTAGCATTTTGTCGCCATCGGTCAGGAAAAGCGCCTGCAGTACGTTGACCATCTGAGCGATGTTGGCTACCTGAACACGGTCGGCATGTTTGTGAAAAATATTCAGAATTGTTCCTGCCAGAATGGCATCACGAAGGGTGTTTTGCTGATAAAGAAATCCGGGATTGGTGCCGGGCTCCACGTTGTACCAGGCTCCCCACTCGTCCACCACCATCCCGATACTTTTTTTGGGGTCGTATTTATCCATCACTTCTGCATGGCGGGTTACCAACTCATCCATGCGCATTCCGTGCTGCAGAAGTGAGAAATAATCATCTTCGCTGAAGCCGGTGGCATTGCCTTTGTCTTCCCAGGCACGGGTAAATGTATAATTATGAAGCGAAACGCCGTTCATCAGAAAATGCGGGATGTTACGCATCATCACATCCATCCAGCGGTAATCGTCCACATTGGGTCCGCCGGCTATTTTAAATAGTTTATTATCGCCATAGTTGCGGCAGTAGGTTGCATATCTCCTGTAGTTTTCGGCGTACGTTTCGGCTGTCATATTTCCACCGCAACCCCAGTTTTCGTTGCCAACACCCCACAGACTAACTTTCCATGGTTTTTCGCGTCCGTTTTTCTTCCGTAGGTTCGACATGGGGCTTTCACCATCGGAGGTGATGTATTCCACCCATTTCGACATTTCCTCCACGGTGCCGCTTCCCAGATTTCCGCAGATATAGGGCTCTGTTTCGAGTGCTTCGCAAAGGTTCAGAAACTCGTGAGTACCGAAGCTGTTGTCTTCAACCACTCCGCCCCAATGCGTATTGACCATTTTCGGCCGCTCAGAGCGGGGACCAATGCCATCCATCCAGTGATATTCATCGGCAAAACAACCTCCCGGCCAGCGAAGATTAGGAATTTTAATCTGTTTCAATGCATCAATGATGTCTTTACGAACTCCGTTGATGTTGGGAATAGATGAATTTTCGCCCACCCAAAGTCCGCCGTAAATGCCTCTGCCGAGATGCTCGGAAAAATGTCCGTAGATGTGTTTGTTGATTTGGTATTCACCTTTGTCAACACGTACCGTAACTTCTGCCTTTTGCTGAGCCGAAACCTGAATTCCAATGGCCAGCAATACGTAAATCAATAATGTGTGTTTCATGATAATTTTTATTTATGCTATATTTGATTATATCAATCTTTGCCTGATTATTCCCCTTTATTTATTGACAAAATATTTGCATTTAGGGTTGAATGCCTGCATTTTTGAAATTTTTAAATGACAAATAAGTGGTCAGTAAAAATAACTATCCGGATATGTGTTAATCTTAAGGTTATTCCGTAAAAATTCAGTATTTTTCGCTCAAAATTATAAATTTCGCTATAACGGTTATGCAAATATACGTCATCAGATATGGCATGAAGGTGGACATTTTTCCTTAATTGGTGGACAATTTGATTTTTAAGTGTAAATATCACACTTTTTCTGATTAATAGTCTAATTTTGCTTTGGGAAACAATTAATATATGAAAAAATTCTATTTTATTCTTGCATTGATACTATTGCACAGTGGAATTATGTATTGTCAGGTTCCGGTTGTCGCAAAATACATTTTCAACAATTTTACGGTGGCTGAATCTCTTCCACACAATTTCATTGACGACCTGTATAAAGACAGTCGTGGATTTATATGGATATCGACGGGTGGTGGCGGTCTGGTAAGGTACGACGGATACGAATTTCTGACTTTAAACGTGAGCAGCTTTCCGGTATCTCTGAAAAGCAATTACATCCGTCAGGTGAGCGAAGATAATTTCAGCCGGCTTTGGGTGATTTCCAGCAGAGGGGTTGACGTAATCAATTTGCGTACGATGCAAAATATTACGAATAATCCGGACAATCCGGATAATCTGCAGATGGAGAAACTCTCCGGTATCAACGCTCAAAGTGTGATGAAAGATCAAAACGGCAGCATCTGGATACTATCTGTTGAGAAAATTTACAAAGTTGATTTTGATAAAAATGGAAATATAGACAATATCCTTAGCTCTGAAAAGAAAATCGGGGAAAAATCCCATACATTTACCACTATCAACGAAATTGACAATCATATATATGTTGGAAACAGAGGAATAATTTACCAGGTCTCGGTTCCAAAAAATGGTTCTTTGACCTTAAAGCCGCTGAACGAGTTACTTGATTTTGGTGAGAATACATTCATTTCCACAATATTGAAAAAAGATAATACACTGTGGATTGGCACTGATAATGGTTTGTACAAATTTATGATTAACAGCAATAACCTGGAACGTTATGTTCATCATGAAAACGATCTTAACAGCCTCTCGCAGGATATGATTACCACCCTGGCTTTTTTTGATGATGGTACTTTAGTGGTTGGTACATTACGGGGCTTGAATTTTTATGATGCTGAGAAAAATAATTTCAGTCGCATTTCAGCCAAAACCGGCAGCAAAACATCACTTTCCAACGACTTCATCAATTGCCTGCTGCCCGACAGGGGATTTTTGTGGATTGGAACCGAAGCTGGCGGAGTAAACAAGATGATGCTCCCAAAACTTATCACTCAAAATTATGTAAATAATCCAGACAATCCAACCTCCATATCGCCCAATCCGGTAAATGCCATTTTCGAAGACAAAAGTGGAAATTTATGGCTCGGTACAGTGGAGGGCGGGCTAAACCGGAAATTGAAAGGAAGCAATTCATTCATCCATTACACCACTGCCAATACCAATTTAAGTCATAACTCGGTAAGTGCCATTGAAACAGACGGAGACGACAACTTGTGGGCAGGAACCTGGGGTGGAGGCATTAATATCATCAATCTGAACCGTTTGACAAAACCCACTTTTACCCAGTTGAGTTTCCCCACTCAATATATCGCAGTTTTGAAATATGATTCGATAAACAAGGGAATGTGGATAGGGACAAACCGGAATATTTTCTTCTACGATTTTGAATTAAAGAAAATAATAAACCCACTGTACGTACCTCAGTTGCAGCATATCTGGGGAACTCTCGGATGCCTGATTGACGAAAATAAAAATTTGTACATCGGCACATCCGAAGGACTTGCCATTATTCAGCTGAATTCCTACAACCGCAAAACCTCAAAATTCAAGTCGGTAAATTTCACCGGCAATGGTGAAAAAATAGCTTCTCTCTTCCTGAGAAACATCACAAGTATGAGTATGGGCACCGACAAATCGATATGGATGGGCAGCAATGGATATGGCATTTGTAAAATGACCCGTTCCCAAAACAAATACAAGCTTCAGTTTTTCGACAAGGAGAACGGTTTGGGCCACAATACTGTGTTTGGAATAGTGGGCGATGAAAACGGATTAATATGGATAAGTACCGGACATGGACTCTCGTGTTACAATCCGGCTAACAATCATTTTGCCAACTATACGACCAATGATGGCTTAATCTGCAATCAGTTTTACTGGAATGCCTTCTTCAAATCTCCAACAAATAAGAATATTTATTTCGGAAGCAATGAAGGACTGACTGAACTCATGGGGATACAGCAGAACAGCAGATCAAATGCAGGAAAAATAATTTTCACTAAACTACAGATTTTAAATAAAACAGTATGGTTTGGCAAGAACCGATATCTGAAAAGCGATATTGCTTATGCCGATAAAGTGAATTTACACGAAAAAGACAAATCATTTTCCATTGAATTTGCAGCACTCGGCTACGACACTCCATCCACGGTTTCTTACGCTTACCGGCTTCTTGGATTTGATGACAAATGGATTAATACCGGTTCCGACAGGCGATTTATAACTTACACCAACCTGCAACCCGGAAAGTACAGGTTTCAGGTTCGCGCCATGTCGCGCGGCAACGACTGGATGGACGAAACAGCTCAACTGGAAATAGTCGTGCATCCTTATTTTTATAAGACAATCTGGTTCCTTTCATTTTTTGTTGCATTAATATTGTGGGGCATTTACCGTATTTACAAATGGCGAATCGGGTCCTTGAAAAGTCAGCAGGAATTGCTCCAGCAAAAGGTGGAAAGAAGGACCAATGAGCTGCAAAATCAGAAAAAGACTCTGGAAATACAAGCCGATGAGTTGATGAAACAAAATGAAATACTGGCTTCGCAAAATAAAAAAATCGACGCACAACGAAAACAACTGATCGAAATGTCGGCAAAAGTACAGGAAGCCATGACTGACCGTATCTCATTTTTTACCAACATAACACACGAATTCCGAACTCCTATTACCCTTATCACCGGCCCGATAGAACGTGCATTGAAACTCAGCACAAATCCGAAGGTTATAGAACAACTCCATTTTGTATCTCAAAATTCCAAACATTTGCTCTCGTTAATCAATCAATTGATGGATTTTCGCAAAGTGGAAAGCGATAAGATGAGTATTCAAACAAAGAATGGCAATATAATAAGTTTTCTGGATGAAATTTTGGTTCCCTTCGACCCGTACACTTCCGAACGGGGTATTAAAATCAGACGAATATATCGGTTGAATTCACCAGAAATTATGTTCGACGATGAAGCCATCCGAAAGCTGGTTACCAATTTACTTTCAAATTCAATTAAATTCACACCCGACAATGGTTCAATCACCCTGTATGTGTGTTCGTTGAATGACACTGACAATAAACGGGAGAAATTATACATCAGTCTGAAAGACACTGGATTTGGAATTGATGAAAATGAAATTGACCAGATTTTTGATCGTTTTTATCAGTCCAAGAAACACGAAAAACTTTCGGTTTCCGGACAAAGCGGTACAGGTATCGGGTTGTACCTGTGTGCTAAGATTGCAGAGTTGCTTGGCGGAACCATTTCAGCAAAAAACAACCGTGGAGGTGGAGCTACTTTTAGAGTTCTGGTGCCTCTGGAAAGAAGTCATAACCCGATACTTTCGGAAGAATTACCCCGAAATGAAGTGGTGAATGCCGAATTTGAACATTCGGAAACCACAGCATATCTTTCAACCGGTAAACCAACAATACTGGTAGTGGAGGATAACAAAGACATGCGACAATTCATAAGTTCCATACTCTGTGATGATTACAAAACGATAGATGCAGAAAACGGTATTGAAGCCCTGCAAATACTCAAATCCAAAACTATTGACTTCATTGTCAGCGATTTGATGATGCCGGTGATGGATGGTCTGGAGCTTTCAAAACAGGTGAAATCAGATTTTTCCATTTCACACATTCCTTTCCTGATGCTTACAGCCAAATCAAATGTAGAAACTCAAATAAATAGCTACAAACTGGGTGTGGACGATTTTCTGGCAAAACCTTTTGATCCTGAATTGTTGTTGGCCCGCATAAGCAATATGCTCGAAGCACGCCGAAACTACCAGCGAAAATTCAGCCTGAATATGGACGTGAAAGAACTGAATATCAGGGAGGAAACGAATGATGAAAAATTCATCCATCAGGCTATTCAAACTGTGAAAGAAAACTACAAAAACCCGAATTACGAAGTCGCCGATTTTATTTCGGATATGGGTATAAGCAAAAGTCTGCTAAATAAAAAAATGAATATTCTCACCGGACAGCCTGCCGTGCAATTTATCCGAAACTACCGACTTGCAGTAGCTCACGAATTAATTCTGAAGAAAAAAGGCAATCTCAATATTTCAGAGATTGCCTTCGAAGTGGGTTTCAATGACCCGAAATACTTCACCCGCTGCTTTGCTAAGCACTTTGGAGTGGCACCAAGTATGCTCTCCAGAGATGAGGTAAAATAAATGTAATTAATCGGAGTGCGGATAGCTTTATGAATATTTTATTCCATTGAAGCTATATGACTGTTGTTTATCATGCTGTAAGATAATGATATAGCAGCTTAATTTTCGTATCAGCCATTTACCCGTATCCTATTAAATAGGATCACTGTCTTACTTGTTATGTTCCACCCAGATCAGTTCCGATGTATTGAAACCCAGATCGCTGGCTTTTTTCAGATAATCGCTTTTGATCTCTTCGGGGATTGATTTCTCCCGTGAAAGTATCCAGAGGTAGCCCAAATCCCCTCCGGCTATGAGGGCATATTTATAATCCTTATCCAGTGCTATGATATTATACCCGCCGTAAAATGGACCGAAAAATGAAACTTTCAGCATGGCTACATCTTCTTTCCCCACAAATTTTGCTTTTCCGATGGCTTTCTTCCAAACATTCTTTTTGTAGTTATATCCGGCGTTTTCCACCCGTATGCTGCCATCCTTATTTGCCGTGTACATAGCCGTGGTGTTGTTCATATTACGTTCAAAACGAAAATCCATTCGGGCAATTTCATACCATTTTCCCAGATATTTTTCTTTTTCGAAAGAACTAACTGCCACTGCACCTTTCGGGATGGTAGTGCATGCACTGAATAATGTCATAGTAATCATTGCTAATAATGTTGTTAGAATTAATTTGTTGAATTTCATAATATTTCGTGTTTATTTGTAGGATTAATAGCCGTTTAGTTGAAAGTCAGGGTAATCTTTTTGGCAATTTTCAGGGCCGTGGTCAGCGTATTCAGATCGGTGTACAGCTGCCCGT
>CALMZF010000274.1 GCA_937870645.1 uncultured Paludibacter sp.
AACCGGATATTGGCTCAGCGTTTTCAGAATTTCGGACATGGGCTGGTTGAGGTCTATTTTTACAGCTTCACTTTCGCCCTGCCGGCGGTATTCTTCGGGGATGTACTGACCGGGATTATCTTCCAGTTTTTCCACCCAAATGCCGTCTTTATTGATTTTGCCTTTGATGTTGCGGTCGGCCGAGCACGAAACAGCCATTCCTACAAAGCAGGAAGCACCGTGGCGCGACAGGCGGACAATGCGAATATCGTGAGCAAAGTATTTTCCTCCAAACTGAGCGCCGTAACCCGATTCGCGGGCAGCTTTAAGTACTTTTTCTTCCATTTCCACATCGCGGAATGCTTGTCCGAGTTCA
Source organism: uncultured Paludibacter sp. (assembly GCA_937870645.1). Classification (GTDB taxonomy): domain Bacteria; phylum Bacteroidota; class Bacteroidia; order Bacteroidales; family Paludibacteraceae; genus UPXZ01. Next base: position 356 of record CALMZF010000274.1, read on the forward strand.
TTACCGGTAGTGGGTAGTTCGTCGTAGTATTTAGTTGAAGCCAGTTTCACGGTTTTCATGCAGGCATCGGCCGATGTTCCGCCGATAACGAATGCAATGTGGTAAGGAGGACAGGCTGCTGTACCGAGCGTTTTCATTTTTTCCACCAGAAATTTTTCGAGCGAAACGGGATTGAGCAGTGCTTTTGTTTCCTGAAAAAGGTACGATTTGTTGGCCGAGCCGCCGCCTTTGGCTATAAACAGGAACTTATACTCGTCGCCGTGGCTGGCTACGAGGTCAATCTGAGCCGGCAGGTTAGTGCCTGTGTTCACCTCGTCGTACATATTGAGTGCCGCATTTTGCGAGTAGCGCAGGTTTTCCTGTGTGTAGGTTTCGTAAATGCCTTTGGAGAGGGCTTCTTCGTCGGTGCCGTCGGTCCACACGTTGTTGCCTTTTTTGGCATACACGGTAGCAGTGCCGGTGTCCTGACAAAATGGCAGTACGCCTTTGGCAGCTATTTCGGCATTGCGGAGCATGGTGATGGCCACAAATTTGTCGTTTTCGCTGGCTTCGGGGTCAGCCAGGATGTGGGCTACCTGCTTCTGATGCTCGGGGCGAAGCAGAAAATTGCAGTCGCGCATGGCAGTGCGTGCCAGCGCTGTGATGCCTTCGGGCTCCACTTTGAGTATTTCGCGGTCGCCGCATTTCTCCACGCTTACAAAGTCCTTTGTCAGCAGGTAATATTCGGTTTTTTCTTTTCCAATCGGAAACGGATCCTGATAAATAAATGGTTTTGGTGCCATAGTCTTTTATATAATTATGAATTATGAATTATAAATTATGAATTAGGAAAAAAATGGTGGAAAAAAGAATTATTTCCGACCCTTAAATTTCTGAATTGCTTTCTTGAATTCTTCCACCCGTTCTGTATTTCCGGCTTTTGTGGCTAAGTCTAATGCTTTGGTTTCCATTTTCAGAGCATCTTTCTTTTTGCCGGTTTCGAATAGCAAGTGTGCATACGTATCAGCAATGAAATCCTGGTCGGGAGCAGTTTCATGGGCTTTTTTTGCCCAGCCGAGTGCGCTTTTCAGGGCGTTTTTATCATTGAATTTCTTATAATTTTCATACACCAGCCAGGCCATGTTATTCAATTCAGTGGGATTAGTAATCTGATTTTGAGCGAGTGAAGAGACTTTTATCAGATTATCCCAGGCTGCTTTATCATTTTTATTTTGATTGAATTTACCATTGGCTTTCATCATATCCACCCTCGTCTTTACTTTTCCAAACAATTCGGGATCAATGCTTTTCAGACTTGCTTCTGTGCCCGGGTTCTGAAAATAGGCATTACCCATTGTTTTATATATTTTTTCATCTACCTGTTTTTTACCAATAAATCCGGCAATTTTTTCCCTGTTTTGGATGAAATATTGAAACGACGGAAAAGAAATATCATCAACAAAATTATTAAACAGTTCCCAGTTTTCTTTTGTGTAGATTTGATTTTCGGGAAGGGTCTGGAAATAGCTTTCGACCAACGCTCCGTTGCCTTTGTCGTAAGGATTTTGAGCAAGATACTTGTTGATGGTAGTCAGGCTGAGGTCACCTTTTTTGATTTTTCCTGACAAAGCGCTGAAGTTGTTTTCGCTGTCAGTTGCCGTTTTAGCCACTTCTATAAATTTATCGGCTGGCATGCTGCCCAGTCCCTGATGTACCAGTTCGCCTTCGGCATTCAGAAAAAGGTAGGTCGGATAGGCTTTTACTTCGTATTTTTTGGCAATTTCCAGATTTCCGTTGGCTTCCATATCCAATTTCAGGTTCACAAAATGGGCATTAAAAAAATCTCCGACTTCTTTGAGCGGGAATATATCACGCGCCATCACTTTGCATGGACCGCACCATACGGCATATGCATCAATAAAAACGAGTTTGTTTTCTGCTTTGGCTTTTACAAGTGCCGCGCTTAGGTCGTGATTTTCCTCAAATTTTATTCCCTGGGAAAAAACCGTAAATGTTGAAAGGCCCAAAATCAGACTTACAAATAAGATTGTTTTTTTCATGTTGATTGTGTTTTATTTTGATTGTTAAATCTTTATTGTTAATGACTTGCGTTTTTAGTTTGGAAAGAAATGCCACATTGATACCCGTACACCGGATGCCCGACAAAATTACAAAAAAAAGTGATATTTTGAATGGAGCCTTTTGAAGAACTAAAAGTTAATTGCTTAATTAGAATTAATTAACCCGAACTGTCATTATTTGTTTATATAATCAATCTTGTATGGATCATGCGGAAAGATAAAGGGCAAAATTTGATGATTTTTATCTTTTTTACCTAAATAATGTCTGAATTATCTCAAGTTTTTGTACCTTTGCACCCCTATTGAATTCTAAAATTTAAAAATGCACAATGTGCTAATAATAAACAGGATATGAATATTGTCAGAAAAGATCTGGATCAAAACAAAGCAACCTTAACCGTAAGTGTTACGAAAGCCGATTACGACGAAAAAGTAGAGAAAAGTCTGCGTGATTACCGCAAAAAAGCCAATATTCCGGGCTTTCGTCCGGGCAATGCGCCATTGGGCATGTTGAGAAAAATTTATGGCAAAGCCCTTGTAGCCGAAGAAGTCAACAGATTGGTTTCGGACGGGTTGTACAATTATATTAAGGACAACAATATTCATATTTTGGGCGAACCCCTTCCGGCTGAAACACAGGGAGAAGTTGATTTCGAAAACAGCGAAGAGTATGAAATCGATTTCGAAATTGCTGTGGCTCCCGAATTTGAGGTGAGCGTGTCGAAAAGCGACAAAATTACCTACTACAAAATCAAGGCAACCGATGAAATGATCAACAATCAGATCAAATCATATACCGGACGTTTCGGAAAATACAATCAGGAAGAAATTGTGGAAGAAAACGACATGGTGAAAGGTGAACTCCTGGAAATGGTGAATGGAAAAGTTAACGAAAATGGCATCAAAGTCAAAGATGCAGTTCTGACACCTGAATACATGAAAGATGCAGCTCAGAAAGCATTATTCGTAGGAAAAACCAAAGGAGATAAAGTGGTATTCAACCCACAAACAGCTTTCGAAAACGAAGTGGAAATCAGTTCCATGCTGAAAATTTCAAAGGAAGAAGCTAAAAAATTAACTTCCGATTTCATGATGCAGATTGAAGGCATCACCCGTTACCAGGAAGGCGAAGTCAATCAGGAATTGTTCGACAAAGTATTCGGCGAAGGTGCTGTAACCAGTGAAAAAGAATTCCGCAACAAAATAGCCGAAAGTATTCAGGAGAACCTCACTGCCGACAGCGATTACAAATTTGGTATCGATGCCCGTGAAGTTTTCACCGAAAAATACAACCACCTCCAGTTCCCGACTAATATACTCAAGCGCTGGCTGAAAGTTGCTAACGAAAATCTGACCGACGAAAAACTCGAAGAAGACTTTCCTCGCATCATTAATGATTTGATCTGGCAACTGGTGAAGGAAAAAATCGTTAAAATGAATGATATCAAGGTTGAAACCAGTGATGTACAGGAATACGCCCGCAAAGTGGCAAAATCGCAATTTGCTCAGTATGGCATGGTTGGACTTGAAGACTCGATCATAGATAATTATGTGAAGGACATGCTCAAGAAGGAAGAAACCGTGAAAAACTTCATCGATAAAGCCCTGGAAGAAAAAGTGATAGCTTATATAAAAACAGCAGTGAAACTAAACGAAAAAGAAATCTCAGTAGAAGATTTCAACAAGTTGTTTGAAACCGAAGCTGCCAATTAATATTTCTGAATGATAACCGAAAAGGTTTTTAAATCTGTTTGATCAACAAAATAGTTTACCTTTGCTGAGATTACATTTAAAAGCCTTCTCTGTTTTTAAATACTGACATAAATTTCAATAACTGACAAAATGGCAGATATAAAAGTCTGGCAGGATATTCGCAGTGTATTCCAATGTCTTAAATTTAGAAATTATTAAAACAAAAAAAATGAATAACAACGATTTTCGCAAATACGCCACCAAACATCTGGGGATGAATGGTTTGTCGCTCGATGAATATTTCAAGGTGTCAAACAACGGCTATATTTCACCTTCCATTCTGGAGGAACGTCAGCTGAATGTAACTCAAATGGATGTATTCTCCCGCCTGATGATGGACCGGATTATTTTTCTGGGCACTCAGGTCGATGATTATACTGCCAACGTCATTCAGGCACAGTTGCTGTATCTGGACTCGGCCGATCCGGGCAAAGATATCTCCATTTATCTCAATACTCCGGGAGGTTCGGTATATGCCGGACTGGGCATTTACGATACCATGCAGTTTATTTCGTCCGATGTGGCCACCATTTGTACCGGTATGGCCGCCTCGATGGGCGCCGTACTTTTAGTAGCAGGCACACAGGGCAAACGATCGGCACTCAAACATTCGCGCATCATGATCCATCAACCCAGCGGAGGCGCACAGGGAGTGGCTGCCGATATGGAAATCAACCTGCGCGAAATGCTGAAACTCAAAAAGGAACTGTATCAGATTATTGCCGATCATTCAGGCAAAACATACGAACAAATAGAAAAGGACAGTGACCGGGATTTCTGGATGACTTCGCAGGAAGCGTTGGAGTATGGCATGATAGACCGCGTGCTTGTAAAGGAGAAAAAATAATTATATGGCAAAAACAGTCAAACATTGCAGCTTCTGTGGAAGAACAGAGTCCCAGGTGGGTTTTTTAATTACCGGCCTGGAAGGTGCTCAGATTTGTAACGAATGTTCGGAACAGGCTTCTGCAATTGTTCGCGATGCAAAAATGGGTGGCGACAAGGCATCAAAACTCGATAAAGAAAAATTACCGAAACCACGGGAGATAAAAAATTACCTGGATCAGTATGTCATTGGACAGAACGATGCAAAAAAATATCTTTCGGTAGCGGTTTACAACCATTACAAACGCCTCATGCAGGAAAAATCCAACGATGATGTGGAAATTGAAAAATCCAATATCATCATGGTGGGATATACCGGCACAGGCAAAACGCTGCTCGCCAAAACTATTGCCAAAAAACTGCACGTTCCCTTTACCATCGTCGATGCCACGGTACTCACTGAAGCCGGCTATGTGGGCGAAGATGTGGAAAGTATTCTGACCCGTTTGCTTCAGGTGGCCGATTATAATGTGAAAGAAGCCGAAAGGGGCATTGTATTCATCGACGAGATTGATAAAATAGCCCGCAAAAGCGACAATCCAAGTATTACGCGCGATGTGAGCGGCGAAGGGGTACAGCAGGGTCTGTTGAAACTGCTCGAAGGAGCCATTGTCAATGTGCCACCGCAGGGCGGACGCAAACATCCCGAACAGAAATTTATTCCAGTCAATACCCAGAATATCCTCTTTATTTGTGGAGGTGCTTTTGACGGCATCGAACGCAAAATAGCCAACCGCCTCAATACCCGGGTGGTAGGATATGGAGCATCGGTGGAAAACGAACAGGTTGACCGTACCAACCTGCTGCAGTATATTGCACCTCAGGATTTGAAATCGTTCGGGCTGATCCCCGAAATCATCGGACGTCTGCCCATACTCACCTACCTGGAGCCACTGGACAGGGATGCATTGCGCAATATACTCACAGAGCCCAAAAACTCCATTATTAAACAATATACAAAATTGTTCAAAATGGACGATGTGGAACTCACCTTCGAACCCGAAGTGCTTGATTATATTGTGGATAAAGCCATTGAATTCAAACTTGGTGCTCGCGGACTGCGTTCAATCACCGAGTCCATCATGATGGACGAAATGTTTGAAATACCTTCCAAAAAAGTGAAAAAATGGGTGGTAACCCTGGAGTATGCCCATTCCAAAATGGATAAAATGAACTCTCACCGCCTTAAAACAGCATAATCTTTCTAAATTATCGTAGATTATGTATTAATAAAATAAAGCAAATGAGGATGTTAGTATAAAAAAATGCTAATATCCTTGTTTTTTTTTTCAAAGACCTTGTTTATTTCAAATCTGTTTTTACTTTTGCTAAAATAAAATTTCAGATAAAATTTAAAATATTTCATCTGATAAGTGATATATTTGTGTAATATAAAAATTAAATGTAATTTCGTTTTCAATCTTTGAAGAGCAATTACTATGATCAAGCATTCGGAGTTAACATCACATTTGAAGAAAAACTTTGGCTTTGACACGTTCAAAGGCAATCAGGAAGCCATTATCAATAATGTGCTTGAAGGTAAGGATACCTTTGTACTGATGCCCACCGGAGGTGGCAAGTCACTGTGTTACCAGCTTCCATCGCTCATACTGGAAGGCACAGCCATTGTGATATCTCCGCTCATTGCACTGATGAAAAATCAGGTGGATGCCATGCGTAATTTCAGTGAAGAAGATGGCATTGCCCATTTCCTCAATTCATCGCTCACACGGGTGGCAATTGATGCTGTAAAAGAGGATGTTATATCCGGAAAAACGAAATTACTCTACGTGGCACCCGAATCATTGACCAAGGAAGAAAATATCGAATTTCTCCGACAGGTAAAAATCTCCTTTTATGCGGTGGACGAAGCACATTGCATATCGGAATGGGGACATGATTTCAGGCCGGAATACCGGCGTATACGACCTATAATCAACGAAATAGGTATTGCTCCGCTGATAACACTGACCGCTACAGCCACTCCCAAGGTGCAGCACGATATTCAGAAAAACCTGAATATGCTGAACGCTACAGTGTTCAAATCTTCGTTCAACCGTGCAAACCTGTATTATGAGGTTCGGCCTAAAACTAAGGACGTAGAGAAAGATATTATAAAATATATCCGTTCACAAGCCGGAAAATCGGGCATTATTTACTGCCTGAGCCGCAAAAAGGTGGAAGAACTAACCGAAACCCTTCAGGTGAACGGAATATCTGCATTGCCCTATCACGCAGGAATGGATTCGCAGGTTCGAAGCGAGAATCAGGATAAATTCCTGATGGAAAAAGCCGACGTCATCGTGGCTACTATCGCCTTCGGAATGGGAATTGACAAACCCGATGTGCGCTATGTGATCCACTACGACATCCCCAAAAGCCTGGAAGGATATTATCAGGAAACCGGACGGGGTGGACGCGATGGTGGTGAAGGTCAGTGCATAACATTTTATGCCTATAAAGACCTGGAAAAACTGCGTAAATTTATGCAGGGAAAACCGGTAGCCGAACAGGAAATCGGCAATCAGCTCCTGCTTGAAACTCAGGCTTATGCCGAATCATCTGTATGTAGAAGAAAATTATTGCTGCATTATTTCGGGGAAGAATATACACCCGAAAATTGCGGAAGTTGTGATAACTGTATGAAACCCAGAAAATTCGTGGAAGGAAAAGAATTAGTATTATTAGTATTGGAAACTGTTCAGCAACTGAAAGAAAAATTCAAAGCCGAACATATTGTGGATGTATTGAAAGGGAATGAATCGCCTGATGTGAAATCGTATCAGCACGCCGAACTCGAGAATTTCGGATCGGCTTCCGATGAGGATGAAAAATTGCTGCATGCCGTAATCCGTCAGGCAATGATAGCCGGATACTTAACCAAAGATATAGAAACCTATGGTGTGTTGAAAATGACAGCTGCCGGTAAGGAATATCTGAAAAATCCGACTTCGTTCCCCATCGTAAAAGACACCGAATTTGAGGATGACGAAGATGAAATAAGCGGGCGAAATGCTGGTGGTACTTGTGCTGCCGACGATGTGCTCTTCTCCATCCTGAAGGATCTCCGTAAAAAACTCTCGAAAAAACTCGAAGTTCCGCCATTTGTTATATTTCAGGACCCATCGCTCGAAGCTATGGCAACCAGCTACCCTATATCCATGGATGAACTCCAGAATATACCCGGAGTGGGTGCCGGTAAAGCAAAACGCTATGGAGAGGAATTTCTCAAAGTGATACGGGAACATGTTAAGGAAAACGAAATCATTCGTCCCGAGGATCTTCGGGTACGGACTGTAGCCAACAAATCAAAACTCAAGGTATCCATCATCCAGTCTATCGACCGAAAAATAGCCCTGGATGATATAGCACTTTCAAAAGGGCTCGATATCAATGAATTGCTTGATGAGATTGAAGCCATCGTCTATTCCGGCACAAAAATTAATATCGATTATTTCCTGGAGGAAATAATGGATCCCGATCGCGTAGATGAGATATTTGAATATTTCAACACCGCCGAAACCGACAAAATCAGTACTGCACTCGACGAACTGGGCGAAAATGATTACAGTGAAGCCGAAGTGAGACTGGTCCGGATCAAATTTTTATCTGAATTGGGAAACTAAAAATGTAGTTTTTTTCAATAAGTTTTATTTTTGCAGGAAGATATACCACTCTTCCTGCATTTTTTTTGTTCTTTTAGCAATTGTAAAAGCAACTTAAGACGGAAATGATTTGTTATAAATACAAATAAACCATTTGTCTGAAATTATTTACATTTTAAGTCACCTAAACCATGCATGATCCTATTTTCAGTAAAGAGAACTATCTTTTGAAAGCCGGACATTATCCCGAGATTAATCACCGGGAAAAGGCCATTCTCGCTAAATTAGAATTGATAGACAAGAGTGACACGAGGCTGGTGGGACTTTATTACCTCGTACTTTGGGATTTGTTTCTTATCGGTGAAAGAGAAGACTCCACTTACATCGAAAGGCTGACATTGGCCCGTTTACTCCGTTATCTTTATACCTACGAAAGTGGAATAATATTGATGGGAAAGAAGGAGCCATTCGCAGTGAATGAAATTTCGAGCAAACAAATACGCGAATTTCAGGATGTAGTCAAAAAACAATTGTCGGAAACTTTCCTTATGGTGAGGCTCCATGAAGATGCAGAATTTCATTTTGCCAGAAAAACCTGGTCGTGTGAAAATGCTTCGCAATGGCCGCCCGATAAGCGAACAATAGAAGTGCTCGAAACCACCACTTTCGCCATGAAGTACATGAACCAGGACAAACCGGTAAGAATAGTAATAGACAAGGACACCATTGACCTGATAATTTCCATGGAAGAGGAACGGGTAATAGATGAAAAAAGAACCTATTTGGGACGATTTCTCTCTTTTATCAATAAGTATGCAACTAAATACGGCTACTTTCACCACCAGGAAAATACCATAAGCATTCCCGATGCACTTTTCCTGTACGATACGTTGGTATTGCTCGAATTTGTCCAGCCAAATCAGCTGTCCGATGAACATGAAAAATACCTCTTTATCAAAAAGGAATTGAAAAACGGAAAATAATTCAGGTGAAAATTAAGCTGGTATTTTTAAACAGTCCATTTAAGGATTAAAGTCTTACAATATGAAAGTAAGGCTTTGTTTATTTTAAGATAGAAAACATAATGTCGGTTGAGAAGTGTCATTTTGATAGCAAATCTTTGCCCCGAAGTATGGTAATCCAT